>DMHJ01000128.1:8801-8971 GCA_003449495.1 Clostridiales bacterium UBA8153 | reverse complement strand
GGCGTGGCGGGATTCGACGCGCAGGAGCTGGCAACGAGGTGCCTCGAGTATGCCGGGGTGATCCGGCCGTACGTCACCGACACCTCCAAGCTAATCAACGAAGCGCTAGACCGCAACCTACGGGTGCTCTTTGAAGGCGCTCAGGGGACACTCCTGGATATCGATCACGG
>DMHJ01000128.1:0-8397 GCA_003449495.1 Clostridiales bacterium UBA8153 | reverse complement strand
GGGACCCACCCGCATCAGCCAGGTCATCGGCGTAGCCAAGGCCTACACCACCCGGGTGGGTGACGGTCCGTTCCCCTGTGAGCTCAAGGATGCCACCGGCGATGCCATCAGGACGCGCGGGCATGAGTATGGCACCTCCACCGGCAGGCCGCGCCGGGTGGGCTGGCTGGATGCCACCATCCTGCGCTACGCCGTGCGCGTCAATAACCTGCAGGGGCTGGCAGTCACCCGGGTGGACACCTTGGGTGGCATTGAACAGCCGAAGATCTGCACGGGCTACCGTTACCGCGGCCGGCTCCTGGAGGAATTCCCGCTGGACTTAAGGGTACTGGCGGAATGCCAACCCGTATACGAGGAACTGGCGGGCTGGACTGCCGACTTCCCGCAGGTCACCCGGGAAGCCGATCTGCCTGCGGCTTGTCTGTGCTACCTCCAGCGCGTTGAGGAACTGGTCGGATGTCCGGTGATGCTGGTCTCCATCGGCCGGGAACGGTCGCAGACCCTGGAAAGGAAGCCGGTATTCTAGCCGTCGGCTGTGCTTGTCACAGGCAACGGGCCTGACTCGCGCGCCTGCGCCATTGGGCAGCGCTGGCCCAAGTGAGCAAAAAGAACGCCATGTGCTCGGTACCAGGCATGACGGCGCGGCAGGCGATCGCTTTGACGGCCAATAACCGCGCCCAACAGGTTGCGGGCGAGTATCGGGGTCACGTCCGTGAGCTTCTGGGAGACGAACTCGATTCGGTTGTGCTCTACGGTTCTCAAACGCGGGAGATGCCGCGGAGGACACGGACGTCGACCTCTTGTGCATCCTGAAGCGGCCGTTCAACTATGGAGAGTTGATTCCCGGAACCTCTCCGGCTGTAAGTGTGAAGTACGATGTTGCCATCTCCACCGCCTTCGTCACCCGGGTGGACTTCGACATCTGCAATACCCCTTTGCGATGAACGTCAGGCGGGAGGCCTTGGCCGTACGAGCCAGTATCGAAACCCTGTTGCGCAGGGCTAAGGATGGCTTGGCCGCTGCCCCTTGCGGGATGGTTTCCCCGATTTTGCAACTGCGCGGGCATTCCTAGGTTACTGGGGCGCGGTTGGCTCACCGGGGTCAATCATTCGGCAGTCATCTCTACGTCTTGGGCGGGAGTTTACCAAACCCGCCCGGGTGGAGAACAACGGCCATACTAGCACGCCTGAGTAACGGCCAGGTACGAGTTTGGCCAGGGCGAGAAGGGCAAGGAAGCCCTCGTGACCGTGAATGGCCCCGCGCCTCGGGACATGCTCCGGCCGGGTGAGCCGCCTTGCGATTCCGCCCAGGTTCTTTGTCGAGGCAACTCCCTGCTTGCTAACCGGGCGGCCGTGCGCTATAATGAGGGCACGGGCGAGAGTAGTTTAGTGGTAGAACATCGGCTTCCCAAGCCGAGGGCCGCGGGTTCGAATCCCGTCTCTCGCTCCATTGTTGTTCTTCGCATGCCGGCGTAGCTCAGTGGCAGAGCAGCTGATTCGTAATCCGCAGGTCACGGGTTCAAGTCCCGTCGCCGGCTCCAGGATAACAGGCCCTTTGCCGAGAAGCAGGGGGCATTCTTCTTTCCCTGAGCCACAAATGAGCCGCAAACCTGCCCGAAAACAACCGGGCTGCGCCGCAAGGGAGAGTGGGCAGCTGCAGAGGTGGAAGTGGCCTTGTTCGCCTATGCATTGCGAGAGCTGGACAGCTAGGTCATGCGGGACCTAGGCCGGGCCCTGAGCAAACTCCAGCGGTCGGAGCAGGAGCTAGAGGTGCCGGAGGAGGGCCAACTGCCCGGACCGCGGGCGGTCACACCGTGGCATGACCAAGACCAGGGGTTTCTCTACCGACCGGCCAGTTGCTGGGGGACTGGTAGGCAGTGTCCAGCGGCGATCCCGAGAAGATGACCAAGCGGGTAGGCAGGTTAGCCGTCAGCAAGCCACGGGTAGGACACTCAGGCGGTTCTTCAAGTAGAGCAAGCCTGGCCGCTCGTGGCCCGGGTAGGAGGGGGTGGGTTGTGAGAGAAACGCAGATAGGCCGCCTCCGTGAGCGACTAATCTTGGAGGCCAGCGAACGGATGTCGAAGCCCCGCACTTTTGTACAGTTTGCCGGTATGCGGGAAGCCGACGAGATGCTCAACGACGTTGATGGGTACCCACATGCTTTCGTTGTCGCCTGCATAATGGACCGACAAATGAAAGCCGAGAGGGTTTGGCGCATACCCTATGACCTGAAGCACAGGCTCGGATCCTTCCGCTTCTCGGATCTCGCCAACCTGTCGCTGCATGAACTGGAAAAAGCCATGAAACATCCGACGCCCCTTCATCGCTTCCCGGATACAATGGCAAGGAACGTTCACTCGGCCGTGCGCCGTATTGCGTCACAATACCAGTGCGATGCCTCGGCCATTTGGGCGGACAGCCCCTCTAGCGCAACCATCGTCCGCCGCTTTCTCGAGTTTGCCGGGGTTGGCCAGAAGATAGCGACTATGGCTGCCAACATACTGGTGAGAGATCTCCGGGTTCCGGTCAGCGACCGGTACTCAATCGACATCTCTGTTGACGTTCAGGTCCGAAGGGTCTTCTCCAGGATGGGCTTCGTTCCCGACGACGCTTCCGAAGAGTACATCGCCTATCGCGCGCGTGAACTCCATCCGGAGTATCCGGGCATCTTTGACCTGATCCTCTGGGAGCTTGGGCGAACCGTATGCAGGTCGAAACAACCGGTCTGCGACAAGTGTCACTGGTGTGACCTTTGCGCATATGCGGCGAAGGTAGACGCACGGTATGAATGGGGGAAACTAGAAACGGGCAGGTGTTAAGCCGGTACCGCGCTACTTTCCTACCCGCGAAATAATGTGGCCGCCGGGGAGGTGGTTTTGTGCAGGCAGGTATCAGGGAAGTCAAGAATCGCTTCAGCGAATACCTCAGGCGGGTAAAGCAGGGCGAGACCCTCGTCATCACCGAACGGAGCCTTCCAGTAGCCAGACTGGTGTCTTTTCAGCAGCAGGGGCCGCCTCCAGTTCTGACCCTGGTGGAAGAGGGGCTGGCCTCCTGGGCGGGAGGCAAGCCACGAGGGGTGGCCGTGCCGCCGGCGGTACGCGGCGCCTCCTCGGTCGCCGCCCTGGTCAGGGAGGACCGCCGGTGATCTGCTTCCTGGACACCAGCGCTCCGGTAAAGCTTTACCGTGCGCGAAGAGGGCTCGGAGACCGTACGGGAGCTGGTCCACGCGGCTACCGTGGTGGCCACCGCCAAGGTGGCTTACGCCGGAGCGTATGCCGCATTGGCCCGGGGTTGCCGTGAGGGCCTGCTGGAAACAGGGGGCTACCGCCTGGCGGTGGCGGCCCTGCAAGATGACTGGGCGAGGTATCTCGTCCTGGAGGTAGCGGATTTTCTTGGCTGGCTTGCCGGTGAGCTTACCGAGAAGCACCGTCTGAGGGGCTTCGACGCCGTACGTCCGGTGACCCTGCAGGCCAGGATCAAAGGCCGGGTCGCGGCCGCCTGCCGGGATGCCCGGTTGTGGGACGCACTGCGCGCCTCGGACTTGGACATTGTGCCGGAGGTCAGGCCCTCAAGCGGGTGAGTCTATTCGGCCACGCTACCACCTGCCGTGCTTCCACATGACGCGGACGTCCCAGGTTCGCGAAGCCTTCAACGGTCCTTTCTGGCCCTTCGTGCTGGCAGCACTTCAGTCGGTCAGGAGGGAATTGACTTCCACCCCTACGGCCAGGTGGTTGAGCTCTGGAACCTCCCTTCCAGCCCGGTGGACCTCGAGCAGCGGGAAGGCCCGGGCCCACCGTTACAAGGGGCATGCAATGCGGAAGAACCTGGCCCGGCGGTTTGGCGGCGCCGTTCTGGGCGGTCCCGGCGATCCCTGGGAACCGACGTTCGCACTGGCACCCGGGAGCGGTCGCCGCAAGCCGGTGACCTCGCGCCCTTCTGGGGCTACCCTGTGCAAGGCGGTGCCAGAATCGAGAGGCATGTGCCTGCGATTGCTCTCGCCGTGAGGTGAATGGACTGCAATCGCTGGGCCGCTCTCTGGCGGTTTTCCGAATGGTGTGTGGCCAGCCGAGGCAGGGGAACTCCTCACCTGCCTGCTCAACCGGTTGCCGGAAGAGAGGCTTCGAGATGTGCTGGCCCGCCTTGCCATTTATGCCCCGGGTAGGGCGCCTGTTGAGACGGTCGTGGACGGCACTGGTGCGGGGTCTCAAGGGGCCGGACGTGGCGTCTTCTGGCGCTGGCCCGGGGGGCTGCAGCGCTACGCCGGGGTCACGAATGCCGGTGGCGCCGTCTCATCGCTCTCGACCACACTGCTCAGGGGTTTCCTGTCCACTCGCACCATCGCCAAGCGTAACCGGTGTAGCATATGCCGCGCCGTCTGGGTGTTTCCCTAGCTATCACGTACCCGGGGTGGGCTTCCCTGCCTGATTCACGACCAGGCCGCCTGACGCGCAACTCCTTTGTCAAGGTGCTGCTGATTCTTGCCCGGGACGGGCTGAACAGTTACCACGCTTCCTCTTGCCGACTGCGGGATGGTGGCGTGATGCGTCAATGTGGCCGTCCACAGCCGGGAAAGAGCGGGATCATGCCTCCAATCCCACCCCGGCTCCGGGGTGCCGTGGCCGCGCGAAACGCTACAGCAGGAAAGCAGGGGCATGGGAAGAAGTGTGAGACCCGTGTCGTAGAAAGTCGAGGCGACCGGTGCGAACCTTCTTCTGACGGGATGCATAGGGCCAGGACCATGTTTGCACCAATATGCAGAGAGACGGGGAGACGGCGATGGAGATGGGAATGGCACCCGGGAGCGGGCATCTAGTCTGGGGCGGTTGTGACTGCGTGGAGCTGGCAGCTTGTTACGGTACCCCCCTTTATGTCATGGATCAGGATGAGATACTGGCCAGGATGCGCAGGTACCTGCATGCGGGGCGCGTGGCGTACGGGGACTTGTCCGTGGCCTACGCCGGTAAGGCGTTCCTGTGCGGCGCCCTGGTGCAACTGGTAGCTAGAGAGGGTCTATGGCTAGACGTGGTTTCCGGGGGCGAACTGCAGTTGGCCCTGTCCGCAGGTATGCCTGCGGAGCGGATCATCTTCCACGGGAATAACAAGTCCCACGAGGAGCTGCAGCTTGGCCTCGTGGCGGATGTGGGCCGCTTTGTGGTGGATAATCACGTCGAAATGGAGGGGCTATCCCGCTTGGCCGCCACGAGCGGACGCACCGCCAGGGTGCTGGTGCGCATCTCACCGGGGGTTAGGCCGTCTACGCACCGTGCCATCCAGACCGGGCAGGTCGACTCGAAGTTCGGTTTTCCCGTGGCCGGAGGTATGGCACTGGCGGCCGTGAAGCGGGCCTGTCAATTGCCGGGCCTGCAACTTTTGGGACTGCATAGCCACATTGGCTCCCAGATCCGCGACTTAGCGCCGTTCCGCGCTGCCAGCCGCGCCACTGCGAAACTGGCCTGGGACATCTGGGAAGCCACCGGGTATCTCGTCCGGGAGATCAATCTCGGGGGCGGCTGGGCAGCCAACTATGCTCCGGGGCCGGAGGACGTGGCGCCGCTCGAGGTATACCTGGCGGCCATGGTCTCGGCATTTAAGGCTGCGTGGCGGCGGCACGGCCGGAGCGGGGTGCCCTTGGGGTATGGTGCCGCCGCAGGTGGAGCCGGGGGCAAGCGGTTTGCCTGGCCGAGGCTGTTTATCGAGCCCGGTCGTTCCATTGTGGCCGAATCCGGCATCACCCTCTATACGGTGGGAGCCGTGAAGCCGGCCGCCGGTCACCATGCCTACGTGGTAGTCGATGGAGGCATGACGGACAACCCCCGTCCCGCACTGTACGGGGCCAGACACCACGCGATATTGGCCAACCGGAATACCGAGCCGCCAACCGGTACCTACACACTGGCCGGGAAGGCATGCGAATCCGGGGATGTGCTCATCCACAATCTGGCGCTCCCGGCCCCGCGTCCAGGCGACCTCATCGCCGTATTCGCGACGGGCGCCTACAACCACTCTATGTCGTCCAACTATAACTTGCTGGCCCGTCCCGCGGTGGCATTCGCGTCAAGAGGTAATTCCCAGCTGGTGGTCAGGCGCCAGACCTATGAAGACATGCTGTGTTGCGATTTGTTCACCGGTGCCGGGAAGGACGCAACAGAGCTACCGGCCCCGCCGCGTGCAGTCCCTTCCACCACCAAAGCTACCATGCACTCGCAGGCCCCCAAGGAGTCCGTGCCCCAGTCGCCCAACCCGGTGGAGGGCGGCAGACTGGACCCAGGAGGCAACTAGGATGTCTCGGTTCATCATCATACCGGGTCACCATCGGGGTATGAGTACCTGGTTGTCCACCCTCCAACCCCACTGTTTGCAGACATGGAGCCCAGGCGGCCGGCTGCCGGTGGCCGGCCCGCGTGACGAAAGGAGGAATGGTAGCGTCACCCGGCAAACACCTTTGATAGCTACCGGACTGCAGCGGAGAACCTTTCGTCCGACTTAGGGGGGAACTGACCGATGGCGTTTCGGTCCCTGTTGTTTGCGCCGGGTAATGTGCCGCGCCGGGTGGAAAAGGCCATGACCCTGGCGGCGGATGCCGTCATCTTGGACCTGGAAGATGCCGTGCCCATCAGCTTGAAGGCAAGCGCTCGGATAGCGGTAGCCGAAGCTCTAAAGCAGCCTCGCCGCATGACCTGCTATGTCCGGGTCAACTCCTTGAGCACGGGATGGACCATTGACGATCTGGAGGCGGTGGTGGGACCAGGCCTTGACGGCATCATCGCCCCTAAGGTAGAAGATGCTTCGGACTTAGGGAAGATCGACTGGTACCTGGCCCATCTGGAGAGGCGACACTCCCTTCCTCCCGGCACCATCGATCTGATTCCCCTCGTAGAGAACGCACGAGGCGTAGAAAGCGCCTTTGCCATCGCTAGTGCTGCACCCAGAGTCAAGCGCCTGGTCTTCGGCGCCGTCGACTACACGGCCGATCTGGGCGTCGAGCTGTCGGCCGACACCCCGGCTTTGGTGTATGCTCGCTCCCGGGTGGTCAACGCCTCCCGCGCCGCGGGCCTGGAGCCTCCCATCGACACGGCGTACCTGGAATTGGGCAACCCCGAGGGTCTGGTGAGAGATGCCAGAACCGCACGGCAACTGGGGTACCAGGGCAAGCTGGTGATTCACCCGGACCAGATCGAGCCGGTCAACCGCGTGTTTACCCCATCGGAAGAGGAGATCGAGTTTGCCCGGAAGGTGGTGGAGGCCTTTGCCCGGGCCGAAGCTGTAGGGCATGCGGCCATCACCCTGGAAGGGGGTAAGTTCATCGACTATCCCGTGGTTCATCAGGCCCGCCGGCTACTGCAGCTCGCGGCACAAATCTCCCCCCGTCCAGCGTGAGGAAGGAGGCGCATTCCGACATGGCCCGCATTCTGGAACACAACAGCAAGGCGCTCCTGAAAAAACATGGGGTTCCGGTCCCGGAAGGTGCCGTGGCCCCAACGGCCGCTGAGGCCGTGGCGGCCGCCGAGAAGGTCGGCTTTCCGGTGGTGGTGAAAGCCTTGGTACCGGCCGGCAAGCGCGGGAAGGCCGGCGCCATCCGGTTTGCCGAGAATGCCGCTGAAGTCGCTTCCGTCGCCTCCGCCATGCTGGGCACCACCGTCAGTCACTATCCGGTAGAGCAGGTGCTGGTAGAGCGCAAGCTGGATATTGCCCGGGAAATATACCTTTCCGTCACCATAGACCGGGTCAAGCGCATGCCGGCGATCATCGCGGGCAGTGTGGGCGGCATGGACGTGGAAGAGATGGCAGAACGCCATCGAGAGGCTTTGAGCTTTACGCATGTGGATCCTATGGTCGGGTTACCGGGGTTCTTAGCAGTAGGGATCTGGTCCGAGCTGGGGCTAAAGGAAAACCTTCTGCGGCAGGCCGCCGCCATCACCTCTCGCCTCTACCAGCTATTCACCAAGTATGACGCCACCATCTTCGAGCTAAACCCGCTGGCCATCACCCGGGATGGCCAGGTGGTAGCGGCAGCAGCGGTCCTGAGCATCGATGAAGGCAGCCTGTACCGGCAACCCGAGCTACAGGGCATGTGCCAGGCGGGCAGCGAGCGTGCCTGGCGCCCCCTCACCGCCCTGGAGAGACACCTGGTAGCAGTCAATGAGCAAGAGGCCTACCGGGGTACCGCCCGCTACACGGAGCTGGATGGCGGCGATATCGGGTTTATGTGCGGCGGTGGCGGTGCCAGCCTGCTGTTGATGGACGCCCTGATCAAGGCCGGGGGACGCCCGGCCAACTACAGTGAGGTCGGGGGTAACCCTACCGAAAGCAAGGTGTACGGGCTGTGCAAGGGAGTGCTGGCCAAGCCGGGGGTGCAGGGATTGTTCCTTGCCCATAACATCACCAGCAACACCCAGAT
>DMHJ01000035.1:12009-16930 GCA_003449495.1 Clostridiales bacterium UBA8153 | reverse complement strand
GGCGGCTCTCCATAGCTGCCGGGAACCAGGGAAGAGGCATGAAGGACCCAGTGCAGCGGTGGTTTGAGCATGTCCGCTACCTGGCCGAAACCATCGGTCCCCGGGGCCCGGCCACCGCCGAGGAACAGGCCGCCCACGAGTACTGCAGTCATACCCTGGCGTCCCTGGGTTTGACCCCGCGCGAAGACCACTTCAGGAGCGCCGGTTCGGTGTTCCTGCCCCATCTCGTGGCAGCTCTAGGGATCTTGGCGGCCTTCGTCATCTATCCCCTGGCACCCCCGGTCACACCCTGGATCGCCGCAGGTTTGTCCCTGGTCGTAGTAGTCTCGGAAGTTCTCGAGCTGTTACTACGCCCCAACTGCCTGCGCTGGCCCTTGCCAACCTATCCTAGCCGCAACGTTTATGCCGTCGTCAATCCGTCGGGTCCGGTCGAGCGCGATCTGGTCTTGATCGGCCATGTGGACACCCAGCGTACGCCCAAGATCTTCAGCACGCCCGGGTGGTTTCTGGCTTACCGGGTCTTCTCCACCGTGGCCTTCATCAGTTTCGTGCTGATGGCAGTCGTGTATTGGTGGGGGGCGGCCTACGGGGCGAGGTGGGTGTGGCCGGTCTCGGCGGTTGCGGCATTGATGGCCGTCCTCCTGGCGGCCCTGTGCCTAGAAGCGCACCTTAGCCCCTTTACGCCGGGGGCTAACGATAATGCCACCGCTGCCGGTCTCGTGCTCACCTTAGCCGGGGAGTTCGCGGCCAAGCCGCTCAGCCGGACCCGGGTGTGGCTGTTATGCACCGGTTGTGAGGAGGCCCTGCACGAAGGAGCGCAGACCTTCTTCAAGCTGCACAAGCCGGAGCTGGTCGATCCCAGGGCCATCGCCTTTGAGATGCTGGGCTGCAGCGGCCCGGCCTGGATGGTCCGGGAGGGGGTCTTGCTGCCCATCTACAGCGACCGGGGATTACGCGATTTGGCTGAGCGGATCGCGGCCGAGCGCCCGGAGCTGGGTGCCTACCCCGGGACCTTGCAGGGCGGGGTCGGCGAAATGGCCGACGCCATGGCCTACGGGGTGAAAGCCATCACCATCGTGGGCTTGACCCGCCAGGGCCGCGCGCCGTATTGGCACCGGCCTACGGATACCGTGGACAAAATGGACACCGGCGTGCTGAACAGAAGCTATCGCTTTGTCCAGGCCATGGTGGAGGCATTGGACCGGCGGGAGGACAGCGAAAGGACCGGCGGCACCGGGTAGTAACCCTGCACTTAAGCGAGCGCAGACGCATGTACTGCTGCCAGGGAAGCAGCTTAGAGTCCTGCTTTCCGAAAGAGGGAGGGAGGTAACTGCCTTGGCGCCTATAGTAGGCAACCTCATGGTGTCCTCGTGCTCCTAAGCGCGTTCCGGCGGTTGGTAGGCCTGGAGGGCTTTGCCGTGAGCATGCGAAGGGCTGAGGAGGGCCGCCTGTCTAGGTGGTCCTGAACTGGGCAGTGCAGTTGACCCGGTTGGGAGGACACCTCTACTTGGCCACACCCGGGAATACCGGGGTCACTGCGAACACGAGCATAGCTGCGGGAGTTCCCGTCATGATCCTACGGTGTGGAAACGAAAGCCGGTTTTACCACTGGTTGAGACACCTCCCGTAGTTGCGGTGGGTGTCACAGCTAGCGGGCATGATCTGCTCGCCCGGGCCCCAGAGGTACCGCCGCCTGGCTCACGGAAACAGAACGGGGGTTCCGGCCGTCATGCTGACCGAGAACCCCGCTAATCTCCGGTATGGTGTCGGGAGCGGGACTTGAACCCGCACGGTGTTCACCATACGCCCCTCAAACGTACGCGTCTGCCAGTTCCGCCATCCCGACACGCTTTGCCATCGCCGGCGGCTTCATTATACCATAGGGCGCATGCAAGTCAACGGTTCTCAAAGACCGGCGTCCATCCTGTCCCCCGACCTCGCCGTACCGCCTTCCCTTACACTTCCATACGTAGCCTTGCCATTGACAGGTGCCAGGCGGAGCGCCGGCCTTCTCTTGCCGGGGGATTTGTGCTAGACTTGAGTGCGGTGGAAAGCGAGCCGGGCATGGGCACGACGGTCTGCGCGGACGCTTGCTCCGCACTGGAGCTAGCCGGCGTGTTCATCCCGATCGGCCGGTTGAGTTGAACCGAAAGGAGCGAACGCCGGTAGGGAAGGCCGGGTAGGCAGGGTGTCCTGCTTGCGGTCCTGTAAGCCTCCTAAGACCGGGGGAAGCCAGTGCGTCACGTAATCCGCCTTGGCCTGATCCTGACCATCATCTGTGGCGTGGCCGCTGCCAGCCTGGCCAGCGTGTACACCGCCACGCGCCCCCTGATTGAAGCCCAAAGATACGCAGAGCTCCAGGCAGCCCTGAGTAGGGTGGTGCCGGGAGCCGACAGCTTCCAGCGGATAGAGAAGGACAACCGGGTACACTACTTGGGCTTGGCGCAAGGTTTGCCGGTGGGGGCCGCCGCCGCGGTGCGGAGCCGGGGCTATGGACCGCTTCCCATGGAGATGCTGGTGGGCGTTGACGGGCGGGGACAGCTGACCGGCGTTCTCATCATCAGCATGTCCGAGACACCAGGGATCGGGACGCGCGTTAGACAGCCTGCCTTTCTTGGACAGTTTTCGGGCAAACACGTGAACGACCCCATCGCCCTGGGCACGGATATCGACGGCATAACCAACGCTACCATCTCCGTACGGGCGTTAGTCTCCGGGGTCAGGGAAGCGGCCGACCTACTTAAGGGCGATTTTCTTGGGCAGATCAAGCCACGGAAGGCCATCGATTGGGCGAAGATTCCCGATGGCGACTATGAGGGTACGGCTGCCGGGGTAGGCGGGCCCGTCGTCGTCCGCGTTACCGTTGCCCAGGGACGGATGACCCGGGTGGCGGTAGTCCGGCACAACGAGTCGCCCGGCCACTCCGACCCGGCCATTGCCCTGATGCCGGGCAGGCTAGTGGAGCGGCAGGCCTTGGATGTTGATGTGGTATCCAACGCCACCATCACCAGCCGGGCAATCTTGGCCGCCGTCGAAGCTGCCCTGAAGGATTACGTCATAATCCTCCCGCGGTAACCGGACGGCGGGCCGGGTGATCCGGTCTTGTATGTGAGTGGCGGAGTGCCGTTGACGTGCCGGTCCGGGTTGCCCTCCACCTGCTTGCCCTGGGGATGGTGTCATGTCCAAGATCACGGTGCTACTGGCCGACGATCATGCCATCGTGCGTGAGGGCACGCGCGAGCTCCTGGAGCGCACGCCCGATCTCTGGGTTGTGGCTGAGGCCGGCGACGGTGCGGAAGCGGTGCGGTTGGCCTTGGAACTGAAGCCCCAGGTCGTGGTCATGGATGTGGCCATGCCCGTGATGAACGGCATTGAGGCTACCCGCCAGATCAAAGTGCATGCCCCGTCCATCGCCGTGCTGATTTTCACCGCCTACGACGAAGATCCATACGTGTTCTCCCTGCTGCAGGCTGGTGCTGCCGGTTATCTTCTGAAGAATGCGCGGGGACAGGAACTCATCCACGCTATCCGCGCGGTAGCCGCCGGCGAGTCGGTGCTCCATCCTCTGGTGGCGCGACGGGTGATCGACCGGCTGTCACAGGGCGCCGCCCCGGCCGGTGTGGCTCCAGGGGAAAGCCCCCTGTCCGAGCGGGAGCACGAGGTACTGTCCCTGGCCGCCCGCGGCATGAGCAATAAGGAGATCGGAGGCGCGCTGTACATCAGCCCGCGCACGGTTCAGGTTCACTTGGCCAACGTGTTTGCCAAGCTCCAAGTGGGTTCACGTACCGAGGCAGTGATGCTGGCCGTGAGAAACCGGTGGCTGGAGCCGGACAACCTGGACCGAGGTGATGGTTTTGGCTGAAGAGCCGGCGGATCCGGGCCATGCCGGCGATTTGGGGACGCGTGGGACTTCGGAAGTGCTGCTCGAGATGGCCCGCCTCACGGCCGGGCCCCTGGAAATGGTCGAAGTCCTCCAGCGCATCGCCCGCTTCGCCCGGCGCGTATTCCGGGCCGATGGTTCCGCCATCTTTCTCTACGATGCGCCGAGCCGTACCATCACTCCTGCCGCCGTAGCCTGCGAGAAAGGGGAGGATGCCGTAGTCGAGGAAGGCATCGCCCTGCGGCTCCGTGAGGACAGCGTGTTTGCCAAGGCCCTGGGTGCCCCCGGCGTCTTCACCTTGGCAGGCGCCCAACTACTACACCGTGATATCCTGGATCTGAGCGGTCCCGGCGCCTGGCGCATGGTCCCTTTGCGCGCCGATGCCGGCACGCTGGGCCTTCTGGTCCTGACCAACCGGCACTACCAGGGGCCGCGCGAGCACGACCCAGGCGAACTACTTAGCGCCGTGGCCAGCCTGGCAGCGGTGATCATCGCCAAGGCCCGGCTCATTGACCACCTGGAACGGTCAGAGGCCAAGTACCGTAACCTCACGGAGAATGCTTCGGACATTGTGTTCTCCCTCGATACCGGTGGCCGCTTCACTTTTCTTAGTTCCCGGGTCCGGGAAGTGCTGGGATACACCGCCGAAGAGCTGATGGGAACGTACTTTTCCGGCATCGTCACTCCCGAGAGCTGGCGCGAGACCACCGCTTTGGTACGCCGGGCCTTGGCCGAGGGCCAGGATTTCTTGGCCTACCGTTGGGAAGCCCTGCATCAGGGAGGAAACCGCGTTACCCTGGACGTGAGCGCGTCGATCCTGCGCGTGCACGGCGAGTTCCAAGGTCAACAAGGGATTGCCCGGGATATGACCGAGAGCGAGCGCCTGGCGAAGGAGCTGGCCCGCCGCGACCGGGACCTGCAGGTGAGTCAAGCGCGGCAGAGCGAGCTACGAGACTACCTGGCCCTGGTTACCCAGGTCCAGGAGGAGGAACGGCGTCGCATCGCCCGGGAACTCCACGACGACACCTCCCAAGCACTGGT
>DMHJ01000035.1:579-11597 GCA_003449495.1 Clostridiales bacterium UBA8153 | reverse complement strand
CGGAGCTGACCGGGCTGGTCGATGCTACCCTGGAGAACCTGAGGAGATTCTGCCGGGAGCTCCGCCCGTCGGTCTTAGACGACCTCGGGTTGCTGCCGGCCCTGGAGTGGCTCGTGGGTAGCCTGGCCGAATACCAGGTCCAGGGCAGGCTGGAAGTTGCCGGCAAGGAACGACGCCTGCCCGGCCCTACCGAGGTGGCAGTGTTTCGCATTGTGCAGGAGGCCCTGAGCAACGTCAAGCAGCATGCCGGGCCCTGCCGGGCGACCCTTTCCATGATGTATGCGACGGACCGGTTGAGCATCGCCATCTGCGACGACGGTGTGGGGTTCGATCAGGCAAAGGAGGGCCGTGGTTCCGGACGCCTGGGACTGGTGGGCATGTATGAGCGCGCCTCTCTGCTCGGCGGCATCCTGAAAGTGACCTCAGCACCCGGCAAAGGTACCCGGGTGCACCTGGAACTTCCCATCTAGGCATAAAGGCCTAGTCAACTCTAAGCCATTCCCGTCACAGATTAAGCCACTTGGTGCATACTCCCTTCCTCCGGCTGTTGATACAATGGACTCAGTGACGGCCATGGGAGGGAGCTCTAGCGATGGACGAAGCCACCCTGGTACAGGAAGCCAGACGGGGCAGTGCCGATGCGTTGGAGGCGTTGCTCCGGACGTACCAGAAACCCATCTACAACTACGCCTACCGGATGACCGGAAACCAGCAGGATGCACAGGACCTGACCCAGGAGACGCTGGTGCGGGTGTACACGTCCATCAGCGGCTTCCAGGGCAAGGCCCGGTTCTCCAGCTGGGTGTACCGCATCGCATCGAATCTCTGTGTCGACCGCCTGCGCCGCCGCCGCCGGACTCTCTCGCTGGACGCCACCTTGGGCGAGGAGGAACTGGTATGGCAAGTACCCGACCAGGCGCCGGGACCCGAAGTCCTGGCAGAGCAGGCGGACTTGAGCCGGGCCATCCTGCAGGGATTGGAACGGCTTAGTTACGAGCACCGCGCCGTAGTAATACTGCACGACATGCGCCAGCTGACCTACGGAGAGGTGGCCGAGGTCTTGCGTTGTCCGGTAGGCACCGTCAAATCCAGGCTGAGCCGGGCCCGCGCCATCTTGCGCGGGGTCCTGGCCGAGCAGGGAATGCGGCCCGGCCGGGCGCCCCGGTGGCATACTCTCGCCGTGGGAAGCTAGACCGGTATCTTGGTGGACGTGAAAGGCGGTTTTTCGCCATGCCCGGCAATGATGGGGAACGACAGAAGCGCCGCCGCTGGCATCTACCTCTCGCCGGGGCCCTGCTCGGCCTGTTGGCAGCTTCTGCCGGTGTGCTGGTGGCCGGAGGGACCCGGTACGACCGCTCCACCACCATCGGCGGCATCGACGTGGGCGGTCTATCCCCCCAGGAGGCACGTAGCCGCCTGGAGCAGGCGCTCGATCTAAGCCGGCGGGTACTCGTGCTGGAGGCCCGGCCGGGCGAGTCCTATACCCTGCACTTCTCGGAGTTGGGCCTAGTCCCGGACATCGATGCGAGCCTGGCCCAAGCCCGGGTGAGCCCTTGGTGGCGCAGCGCGCCCCAGCGGTTGGCCCTTATCGTACACCTTGACGCGCAGGCATTCGACCGGGCGGCCCAGGCTCTGAAGCAGGCCGTGGAACGGAGTCCGGTATCTGCGGCGCTGGTATTCTCCGCCGGCGGGCGCGTGGAGGTGAGTCCCCACAGCTACGGCACCGTGCTCGATACCGGTGCCCTCCGCCAGGTGGTATGGCCGTCACGCAGCTGGGATGCCCTGCCTACTCACGCGCAGCTGCCCCTGACCAGGGTGGAGCCCGAGGTTACCCAGGAGGAGCTGGCGGCCCTGGGTATTGAGTTCAGGCTGGCGGAGTTTTCTACCAACTACCGCGCCGGCGAGCCCCGGGCCGACAATATCGCCCTGGCGGCGGCGGCCATCAACGGTACCTTGCTCGGACCGGGCGAGGAATTTTCCTTCAATGAGGTGGTAGGGCCACGTTCGGCAGAGCGGGGCTACCGGGCGGCCAACACCTTCTACGGGCACCGGGTCGTACCCGGCATCGGCGGGGGGGTATGCCAGGTCTCCACCACCCTCTACAACGCCATCCTTCTGGCCGACCTCGAGCTGGTGCAACGCTTCAACCATTCCCTGATCGTGGACTACGTGCCCTGGGGGCGTGATGCCGCCGTGGCCTTCGATGAAGACCTGGACTTGAGGTTCAGGAACAGCACCCGGCGGCACGTCTTGGTGCGCGCTTCCGCCGGTGCGGGGACCCTGACCGTCGGCATCTACGGGCAAGGCCCGGAAGATCTCCGGGTGACCATCAGCACCCGGTTGGTCCGTACCTTGCCGTACGGAACGCAGACCATCCTCGATCCCAGCCTGCCCGCGGGCAAGACCGTGGTAGTGGAGGGCCGGGCCGGCAAGGTAGTGGCGGCCGAGGCCCAGGTGTTTGCTGGCGGCCGGTACACCATCCGGCGACTCCCGTCCTCGGTGTATCTGCCCATACCCACCGTGGTGCGGGTAGGCACGCATCCCGGCCTCTAGTGCCGCCTTACGCCACGCTGCCGGCCAGGTTCACCGCGCCGGGCAGTAACCATCCGTCCCCATGCCGGCTACGACAACCCTCCCACGCTTTCGGTGCCACCCCCGGTAGTAGGCACAGGCAGGCAGTGGGAAACGCACGCTGCACCTGCCTTCCGCGGTGCGAGGAGGGTTCCGGCAGGTAAGCGTGTTGAGGCTGGCGAACTATGCCTTCCGGCGCCGGGGTACAAGCGGCCCGGCGGGAGCCTTCTTCTTCAGCACGGCCGGGGGAGTTCTGCTTGTGAAGTACTATGTGGTAGCCAACTCGATCGCCGGTAACGGCCGCGTTGGGCGGGAAGCGCCGGGCAGGTGGCGTGCCAGGGAGCAGTGCCGGCTTGAACACGAAATCGTCTGTATCGAAGCCCCGGGACACGCCACGGAACTGGCCCGCGCGGACGTGGTGGTGGCCGCAGGCGGCGACGGTACCAGGGGGGGAGTGGTCAGCGGCATCGCCGGCACCGGCAGAGCCCCCGGTCTTCTGCCTCTGGGCACCGGCAATGAGCTGGCGCGGACCTTTGGCATCCCCCTGGCCTTGGATGGAGCGGTACGCGTCTTGACGAGCCCGGTCATCCGCTTCATTGATCTGGGCATTGACACCGGCACTTGCTCTGCCATCATCACTTCTTTGGGATTTCCGTCTGATGTCATGCACTAGGTCAACACCCACCATGGACGTCTGAGTGGTCAAGCCAAGCTCGCAGGTGCCATGGTGTCCCGGCCGCCTAACCTGCGGGCCCACGCCATGCGCATCACTCTGGGTGACCGGGTGGCAGAGGGGAAGTATGTGGGGAGCTTCGTCCTCAACACCTGCTCTACCGGCGGAGGCCTCAAAATGTCTCCCGGGGCCAGCACCGAGCATGGTCTGCTCGACGTGGTGCTGGTCGGCAAGCTATCGCCGGCACCTTTCCCAGGTCCGGGTGGCCCAGACGTAGACCGGTGGTGAGCCTGGTCTAGGCCCGGAGAACCGGGGCCGCCGGCTTCCGGGCAGATGGGGGACGGCGCCGGCGGTGCCGGGTCAGGTCACTGCCGGGCGGAGGTCTCCCGGACTTGGAAAAGGAGATGGCACCATGGCACGAGCCAAACGGTTTGACTTGCTGATCAAGGGCGGCCTGGTGGTCACCGCGGAGAAAGTCACCCCGGCCGATGTGCTGCTTGCCGGGGAGAAGATCGCCGGAGTGGTGTACCCGGGGGCCGCCGACGGCCTCTGCCGGCACACCGTGGACGCGTCCGGACTCTGCGTTTTCCCCGGCATCATTGACTCCCACGTTCACCTCGGCTTTTCCGGCCGTTCGCCGGGGGAAGAGGTCCAGCTGGGCACCTTGGCCGCCGCCTTGGGCGGTATCACCACCGTCTTGGAGATGCCCATCCCTTACCCCCGCGGACAGGCGGTGGATGCCCTGGAGGAGCGTAAGTTGGCGGCTGCCGCCCACGCCATGGTAGATTACGGCTTCCATGGGCCGGCTGGGGAAGAGGGCATCGCCGACATCCCCCGGCTGGCCGCCGCCGGCGTCACCGGGTTCCACACAGTCATGGCAAAAGCCCCGCCGGGCCGGGCGGACGAGACCGGGCTCTGGTGTTCTGACGAAGGTGCGCTGTGGGAGGTGTTCCGTGCCGTGGCCGGCACGGGACTACCAGTCGCCATGCATAGCGAGAGCTACGCCATCTGCGCCCGCCTGCAGGAACGCCTGGAGGCCCAGGGCCGCCGGGACGGCATGGCCTATGCTGCGGCCCACCCGGAAGTGGCCGAAGTGGCCGCGGCCGCCGGCGCCTTGGCTCTAGCCGAGGCGAGCAAGGTCTCCCTGCACCTGTGTCACACTTCTGTGCCCCGGGTGATGGAAATGGCCACCGCAGCCAGGGAGCGCGGCACCAAGGTTACCCTGGAAACTTGCCCGCAGTACCTGTTGGCCACTGTCGACGACCTGGCCCGCCTGGGCCCACTGGCCAAATGTAGCCCGCCCTTGCGTTCCCACTCCACCGTACGGGCGTTGTGGACCGGGGTGAAGGAGGGGAGGTGTGATGTCATCGCCAGTGGCCACACCGCTGAGGGATCCGGTGCCAGGTCGCCCGGTCCGCACGATATCTGGAATGCCACGACCGGGTTCCCGGGCCTGAGCACCATGCTACGGCTCATGCTGGACGCCGTAGCAGGCGGCCACCTGGAAATGACCGACTTAGCTCGCATGCTTGCGCTGCGCCCCGCCCAGATCTTCGGCATCTATCCGCAGAAGGGGGCGTTGCAGCCCGGCGCCGATGCCGACCTGGTGCTCATCGATGTTCGTCCCGAAGGGCCGGTAGGACCGCCGGCAGCGGCTTTGTGCGCGGAAGGCATGGCCCGGGTGTATGAGGGGCATTCTACCGCCGGGGCGGTGGTGGGTACCATGGTGCGGGGTGCCTGGGTGGTGCGGGACGGCAAGGTCAAGGGCCGGCCGGGGTGGGGGAAGCCGGTAGCCGCATGGCGGGGGCAATGATGGGAGGGCAACCCAGACATCCATAGGTAGGCATGATCCTCGCGACACGGTAGCCGGTGAGCGGCGGAACGGAGTAGATGGCATGTACGACTTAGTGATTCGCGCCTCCCTGGTCTACGATGGCAGCGGAAGCGCGCCCGGGCCGGCCGACGTGGCCATAAAGGAAGACCGGATCGCAGCGGTGGCCGCGCCCGGCAGCCTCGCGGGAGACCAGGTGGTGGACGCCTATGGCTTAGCGCTGACCCCCGGGTTGATCGACCCGCACAGTCACTCGGAGTGGGCTCTCCTCGAGGGGAAGCCGCCCCTGCCCAAACTCCTGCAGGGCATCACCACCGAGATTCTGGGACAGGACGGCATCAGCGTCGCTCCCATCCCGGCAGCGGCGGCGGGAGACTGGCAAGGGGCGCTGGCCGGCCTGCTGGGGCAGGCCCCCCATCCGGCCACCTGGCCCACGGTGGGCGCTTACTTGGCCGCGCTGGCCCGGGCGAGCCTACCGGTGAACGCGGCCTACCTGGTGCCCCACGGCGCCCTGCGTATGGCCGGTCCCGGGCCGGAACAGCGCCCGGCTACCGCGGGCGAACTGGAAGCGATGGCCGGCGCGGCACGCCAGGCCTTCCGGGAGGGAGCCGTGGGTCTATCAACCGGTCTGATTTACCCACCCTGTACCTACGCCTCCGAGGAAGAGCTGGTCATGCTCGCCGGGGTGGTGGGTGAGTTTATGGCCCCGCTGGTGGTGCACCTGAGAAGCGAGGGCAAAGACCTCCTGGCTTCCGTCCAGGAGATGCTGCGGGTTACCATCGGACGCTCGCCACTGCACATTTCCCACCTCAAACTCATGGGGAAGACCTATGCTTCCCAGCTGGGCCCGGCCCTGGAGCTTTTGGAGCGGTCCCGGGACCGGGGACACGCGATTACCGCCGACCAGTATCCGTATACCGCCGGCAGCACCATGCTGGCGGCGGTGCTCCCCGAGTGGGCCCACGCCGGCGGGGCCGGGCAGCTGCTGGCGCGGCTTCACGACCCGGCCCAAAGAGAGACCATCGCCCGCTACTTCACCTTAGGCCCGGAACAGTGGGACAACCGGGCATTCACCATCGGTTGGGAGAGCATAGTCATCTCCAGCGTGCGCCGGGACTCCAACCGGTGGATGGAGGGGAAGCACGTGGCGGAGATCGCCGCCGCCCGCGGCCTGGACCCGGTCCAGGCGGTGCTGCAGCTGCTGGCCGAAGAGGAACTGGCAGTCACCATGATCACCCACTACGGCGGAGAGGACTTTCTCAGCCACATCGCCTCGCGCTCGTGGGTGATGCCCTGCACCGACGGCATCTACGGCGGGCGTCCCCATCCCCGGCTCTATGGCGCCTTCCCCCGGTTCTTCCGCCGCTTCGTCCGGGAAGAACCGGTACTGGGATGGGCCGCGGCCGTGCGTCGCGCCACTTCGCTCCCGGCCGCCACCTTCCGGCTCAAAGGCCGGGGCCTGATCCGGCCGGGCTGCTTCGCCGATCTGGTGCTGTTTGACCCGGCCAAGCTTTCCGACCGGTCCACATACGAGGAACCGGAACAGGCCCCCGCCGGCATCTACGCCGTGTGGGTCAATGGCAGGCTGGCAGTGCAGGAGGGCCGGGCGACCGGGGAATGGGGAGGACGCGCGTTGCTCCGGGACCGGGAAGGTGCCGGGAATGCCTCCTGAATCTGTAGACACCTCGCCCCGGCGGGAGCGGGCGTCCCGGGCGACTAGTAGTAGCTGACGCTGACGGTCTTACCGCGTTGCTGGAGGGCACGCACCAGATCCTCGACCACCTTGTTCTTGAGGCCCAGGCTGATGGGCACTTCCGGGCTCTGGTGCGCCGGGTTGAGAGCCTGTCCGACCATAATCTGGATGCGATCGCCTTTGAGCAGCAACGCCGCCAGGCGGCTGGCCCCGTCCCGCTTGTAGGCGAGGTCGGGCAGGCGGACGCCGGACCGGATCTTCTCGGTGGCGTAGGAAACGGTGAGCATGCCTTCGGTGACCAGGTCGATCCCGTCCATGTAGGCGGTGGGCGGCACCCGGGCGTCCATGGTTCCCAAGTCCACCCGGATTTCCCTTCCCAGCTCACGGGACACGATGTTGGCGGTGGTGCCGCCGCACACGATGCGCCTGCCCGGGCCCGCCATCAGCTTCTCTACCACTGCCCGGTCCGAGTTCTGGTCCCGGGGTGGGCCGAACAGGACGGTCAGGTAGTGGGGCAGGCGGGTGCGCACAAAGACCACGCTGGCATCATCGCCGGGTCTTCCCGCGTAAAGCTTGTTCACCAAAGCCGTGACCTCAGCGGCCGCTGAGGAGGCGTCCTCGTTCTTGCCCGCCACCTGCCTGAGGAAGTTGCCTACCCGCTCGGCTCCCCAGCCCAAGTTCCAGATGCCGCCGATGCCGGCGTGGAGCACCCCGTCGCTGATCAGGCAAACCCAATCGCCCGGCCGCAGCTCCAGGTAGGCTTCGCGGATGACGCGCTCGCCGATGACCCGGGCCCGCCTGGGCACCTCCATGAGCTGCCCGTTATGGCCGTAGTAGGCGGCCGGGTTGTCGTACTCGGCCAGGTAGGCCCGGCCGTCGCGCATGACCTGGAGGATGGAGAAAGTGCTGTAGGCCAGACCCCGTACTTCGCAGACGGGCAGGGTGTGGGCCAGCGTTTCTATGACTTCCTCGAGACTGCAGCCTTGCTGCAGCATGGTGGAAGCCATTTTGGAGGTAAGGGAAGCCAGGATGCTGGCCTTTACCCCGCTGCCCAGGCCGTCGGAGCAGACCACGATGAGGGAGACCGCGGACTCGGCCACGGCGATGCTGTCGCCGCACAGCTCTTCATCTTTCTTATTGAGCTGGCTGTGCCCGACATCGATAAACAGCTCTGCCGGAGACTCCACCGCCCGAGTAGCACTGCTCATTTGCCCTCCCGGCCTTCCTCGCGCATGACCTTCATCAACTGGGTGAGGAGCACCTTGGTTTCTGCCGTGGTCTCCCCCAGCAGACCGGCGATCTTCTGGGCCACTTCCATCTGCTTGTTGATGACCCCCTGGGCTTTGTTAAGGGTCTGGTGGCGCAGCTGCTGCACCGTCTCCAGGTGGCGCTTCTCTTCGGTACAGTCCGCCAGTATGGCGATGGTCACCCCCTGGCTCGCTTCGCGAAACACCGTGCGGCGCGCCGCGTAGGCCAGGTCCGGGAAGTCGACTTCATCCCGTACGGGCTCTCCGGTTTCTGCCACCCGGTCGAACAGGTCCGGCGACATGAACTCGCGGATGTGCCGGCCCACGGCATCGGCCTTGGCCGTGCGGAACACCCTTTCGGCCGCCGGGTTGATGTCGACGACGCATCCCCCGGGGTCTACCACGAAGATGGCGTTGGGGGTGGACGACACCACGGTGGTGGACATGGACTCGGCCCGTTCCCGCATGTAGGGCAAGCACATCTTGGGGTCGGCCCAGCCCCGGAACACCGCGACCGCCTTCTCCCGGCAGGTGTTGTACCCGCAGGAGCCGCAGTTCAGCTCATCCTGCGGCCCGTGCTTGCCGGACTTGGTGAGGATGGCCCGTATGGTCGTTTCATCGGGCTCGCCCAGCTGCATGGACTGGTCCTCGTAGGAGCGCGATACCGGTATGACCGGTAGCGGCACCCGGCCGGGCGACGCCGTTGCCCTGGCTCGCAGCTCGGCATAACCGAGTACTCGTTGGCGGCGACGGTAGGGGTGCTCCTTGCCGGGATGGGAGGGGCCGGCGATGCAGCCGCCCTCGCAGGCCATCATCTCGATGAGGCGGGGTAGCCCTTCCGGCCGGGCCAGGCAGTGCTCGATCAGGTCCTTGCACCTTTCCAGGCCGGAGACGGTCTGAGTAGAGGGGCTGAGCACGTCGGTGTCCAGGGCCGCCGTGCGCAAGGTCCCGCCGTCTACGGGAAACATGCGGGCCCACTCGGGCGCGATCCCGTCGAAGGCACCCGGCTCCAGCCGTTCCAGCTCCACGTGGGCCTGGGCAAGCCATGCCGCCAGTTCATCGAAGGTGAGTACGGCATCGATGGCACCGGCCAGACTCGGAGTTTCCGCCTCCTGCATCTTAGCGATGCACGGACCGATGAATACCACGGCGTATCCCGGCAGGATGGTCTTGAGATAGCGCCCGTGGGCGATCATCGGGGACACCAGAGGGGCGAGCAGGTGAATGGCCGAGGGGAAGTGGCACTGGATCAAGTTCACCACTGCCGGACACGCACTGGTGATGAGCGGGTTGGTCGTGGTCTCGGCCAGGCGGCGGTGCTCCGCGGCCACCAGTTCCGCGCCCAGGGCGGTCTCCTGGACGTAGGAGAAACCCAGGCGGCGCAGGGCAGTGGGGATGGCGAAAGGATCGGCATCGAACGCGGACGGAAAGGCCGGGGCCAGGCTGGCGGCCACCGGACCGCCGGCAGCCAGCAGCTCCTGCACCCGCTCGAGGTTGGAACGAGGGCGCTTGGCCTGCTGGGGGCAGACTTTGACGCATCGCCCGTCCAGGATGCAGCGCTGGTCGATGACGCTGGCGTGTAACTCATGCCTGCCGCGGCCCGGTTCCAACCGGATGGCCTTGACGGGACACGAACGCAGGCAAAGGTAGCAGTCCTGGCACTTGGCCTTGATGGACTGGATGTAGTCTGCGGCCCGCTCTACCATGACATCACCCCCGCAGGGCGGGCAGGATTTTCGTCTCAAACAGGTGCGGCAACTCCTCGCACTTTATGCCGGTCAACAGCTCGTCCCCAAGCCGCATGGTGACGCCACCCTTGGTACACTGTTCCATGCAGAAAGATCCTTTGAGCGTCAGCCGGCCCGCGAGCTGGTGCGCCTCCACCAGCTCCTGCATCCGGTTGATGACGGCAGGAGCTCCTCGCAGAAAGCAGGAGCTGCCTACGCAGATCTGCACGGTCAGCACCGGTGATGGTCCTCCTTACGCATGCCCTACCGCCACCCGGTCCGCGATCTCCCGGTCAAACACCTCCTGGGCGTTCTCCGGGTTCACTCCGGTGATGATCCGGTCCCCCACCTTGAGGCTCACTCCCCGGTCGCACCGCTCCAAGCAGAACGTGGCTTTGAGGTTGACCAGTCCGGCCACATCCTCGCGCACGCTCAGCTCGGTGAACTTGGCCAGCACCTCATAGGCGCCCCGGAGGTAGCAGCCGGTGCCTACGCAGACCGCCACTTCCAGGGGCTCTTCGATCGGGGCGCGGGTGACGCGGATGGGCTTCCCGTCGATGCGCCGGCGCGGGTGGTAGCGGGTATGCAGTATTTCGTGACAGGCGTGACTGTCAGGGCCTCCCAGCCACTCGGAGTAGATCTTCTGGACCGCCAAGTTGTCGGCGGGATTACGGAACGAGAGACTGCGGTCGGTGCGGTACAGCCCGGCCCCGCGCAGGTGGCGCGCTTCCCGGTCGTTGGGGTGAGGCTGGCCTCCACCACCGATGCACCCGCCCGGGCACGCCATCACCTCCACCAGATCGTAGATCTCGGTGCCGGCCTTGATGGCATCCAAGAGCTTGGTGGTGTTGTCCAGGCCGGAGACCACCGCCAAGCGCACCTCTTTGTCCCCCAGGGGGATGCGGGCCGTGCGTACCCCGTCGTACCCGCGCAGTTCCTGGTAGTCGATTTTGCCCACGTTCACCCCGAGGAGGTGGGCGGCCGTGCGGACCGCGGCCTCGGCCACCCCGCCGGTGACCCCGAAGATCACCCCGGCCCCACTGACCAGGCCAAAGGGCTGGTCGAAAGCCTCTTCCTCCAGCTGGTCAAAGACGATGCCGTCGTGGCGGATGAGCTGGGCCAGCTCCGTCGTGGAAATCACCGCGTCCACGTCGCGCACGCCCTCTTGGGAAAACTCCGGCCGCTGGGCCTCGAATTTCTTGGCCACACACGGCATTATCGAAACTACAAACATGTCCTTGGGCTTGATGCCTAATTCCTGGGCGTAGCGCCGCTT
>DMHJ01000035.1:0-227 GCA_003449495.1 Clostridiales bacterium UBA8153 | reverse complement strand
GCCGCTTGACCAGGGCGCCCAGCATCTGTTGGGGCGATTTACAGGTGGAGAGATTGGGAAGGAGCTCCGGGTGGAACTGCTCGCAGAACTTGACCCAGCCCGGACAGCATGAGGTGAACTGGGGCAGCAACTGGGGCAGTTGTTGCCCGCCGGTCAGCCGGCCCAGGAACTCGTTGGTCTCTTCCACGGCCGTGAGGTCGGAAGTAAAGCTGGTGTCGAACACTTTG
>DMHJ01000266.1 GCA_003449495.1 Clostridiales bacterium UBA8153 | reverse complement strand
AAAGTGGCCTTCCGCATACCCGGGCAAGTCCCGGATGCGGCCCGGGCCCAGCAGCTCCACGGCCACCGGGTGGTAGAGGCCGGCTCTCCACGCGACCCCGGCCGCCTGCAAGTTGCGGGTAAACTCCTCCACCGGAACCCGGGCGGTGTTGACCCGCACGGTGATGCGGGGCGGCCGGTTGTTCCACCGGCATAGCGCAGCCGTTTCCATCCAGCCCAGCCGGGCGAGGAGACTTTCCACCACCCACTCCGGGTGAGAGTGCACCAGCGCCAGATGCCGGACCGGCTCGGCCGCCGGGTCGGGATAGACCAGCCGGCAACGCTCTTGGGCCAACCGTCGCAGTACGGCATTGACCAGTCCTCTCACCCAGGAAGGCCGGCGGTTGAGCAACCGGACGGTTGCATCCACGGCCACCGGGCCCGGGACACTGTCCAGGTACAGGAGCTGGTAGGCGCCCAGACGCAGGGCAGCCCGCACCCAAGGATCGCAGGCGTCCAGTGGCCGCTCCATATAGGAGGACAGGGCCCAGTCCAGGGTGTTCAGCCGGCGGACGGCTCCGTAGGCCAGTTCGGTTGCCAGCCTCCGGGCCGGCCCCTCCAGTTCCGGGCAACGCAAAAGCGCCGCTTCGAGGGCCCGGTCGGCATAGGCTCCCCGGGTGTCCACCGCGTGGAGGACCTCCCAGGCCACCCGGCGCGCACCGGTCACCCTAATTCCGCCGGCTGTTGCGCAGCACCAGCAGGCGTAACAGCTGGGCTACCGCCATGGCCGTGGCGGCCAGATAGGTCATGGCCGCCGCGTCCAGCACGGCCCGGGCCGGCTGGACCTCCCGGGCGGTGATGAACCCTCCCGCCTCCAACAGGGCCAGAGCTTGGGAGGAGGCGTTCTTTTCCACGGGTAGCGTCACCACGTGGAAGAGCACCGCCACGCCGAACAGCACTATCCCCAGGTTCATCAGGTTCATGCTATTCATGAACATGCCCAGGATAAACAGGGGGAAAGCGGCGGAAGACCCGAATCCCGCCACCGGCACCAGCGTGTTGCGCAGGTTCAGTGGGTAGTAGCCGGTCTGGTGCTGGATGGCGTGGCCCACTTCGTGGGCCGCCACGCCCAGGGCCGCCACGGAGTAGCTGTCGTGCACTCCGGGTGATAACCTGACTACCCGGTGCCGGGGGTCGTAGTGGTCTCCCAGCGCCCGGTCCGTGCGCTCCACCCGGATGGTGTCCAAGCCTGCTTGTCGCAGCAGGCGGCTGGCCACTTCCGCGCCGCTTATGCGGCTGCTGGAGGCCACCCGGGAGTAGGTGTCGAAGGCCGCCTTCACCCGCGACTGGGCGTACAGCGCGAAAATCAGAGCCGGTAGGACCAGGATGAACGTGCTATCAAGAAAAAAAGGCATCCGGCTTCTCTCCTCTCCTAATGGTCGCGACCCAGGGTCTGGCCGGGCAACAGGGCGTGCCCCCTCAGGTAGGCGCCGCCGTCCATGCTACATCCACCCTCCGGCTGCACTCGGATGAGCTGCAGGGTGCCGGAACCGGTGGACACCACCGGGCCTTCGTCCTCCACGGCCACCACCTCACCGCAGGATGCCCCATTGTCCCCCGATCGCGGTCTCACCTCCCACAGCTTCAGGCGGCGGCCCCGGTGAAGAGTGTAGGCCCCTGGACGCGGGTTCAGGGCGCGCACCTGGCAGGCGATGGACTCTGCCGTCCGGCTCCAGTCCACCACCTCATCTTGGGGAAGCAGCCGGGGGGCATAGCTGGCCGCCCCTTCGTCCTGGGGGACCCGGGGCGCCGCTTCCTTGGCCGCCAGGGCCAGGGTGCGTACGAGTAGCCGCGCGCTCAGGTTCGCCAGCTGGGCGTGCAGGCTACCCCCGGTGGCATCCGGCAGGATCTTTACGGCTTCCTGCAGGATGATGTCCCCGGCATCCAGGCGGCGGTTCATGTACACGGTGGTCACGCCGGTCTCGGTTTCCCCGGCCATGATGGCCCGCTGGATGGGGGCGGCACCCCGGTACTTGGGGAGCAGCGAAGCGTGGGCATTGATGGCTCCCAGCCGGGGAATGTCGAGCATGGCCTGGGGCAGAATCTGGCCATAGGCCACCACCACCAGCAAGTCGGGGTCCAGCCCGGCCAGGGCAGCCAGGAGCTGCGGGTCCCGGCAGGACGTAGGCTGCCAGACATCCAGGCCCAACCCGGCGGCGGCCACTTTCACGGGAGGAGGACACAACTGGGCTTTGCGCCCGGCCACCCGGTCGGGCTGGGTGATGACCGCAGCCAGCTGGTGCTGGCGCTCCAGGGCGTAAAGCGACGGGACGGCAAACTCTGGAGTGCCCAGGAATACCACTTTCAGCCCGGCTGCGTCGTACACCGGAGTGATCGAGTGGGCCCGGTCCAGAAAGAGGATGCCGTCCAGATGGTCCAGCTCGTGCTGGAGGGCGCGGGACAGCAGGGATTCGCCTTCCACCCAGACTGGGCGGCCGTGACGGTCGAGGGCTTCCACGGTGACCCGGGCGGCCCGGGTCACGTCCCCCACCAGCCCGGGCACGCTGAGGCACCCTTCCACCGCCACCTCCTCGCCGCTCCGGGCTATGATCTCCGGGTTGATGAGCTCGATGAGCCCTTCGCCCACATCAATGACCACCACCCGGCGGGGGACCCCCACCTGGGTGGCGGCCAGCCCCACACCGCTGGCGGCTCGCATGGTCTCCTGCATGTCGTCGAGGAGCGTCAACACCGAGCGGCTGATCACGCGCACCCGGCGGGCCGGCCGGCGCAAGGAAGGATGATCGTGTTTTAGGATCTCCAAGACCGCCACCTTCTTCACCTATCGTCACATCATGGAAATGGGGTCCGCATCCAGGGTCACCCGGACCCTGGGCCCTGGCTGCACTTTCTGCATCGTCCCGGCTACCTCCAGCACTTCCCCCCGGTCGCTGCCGGACAACAGCACCTGCCACCGGTAGAGGCCGTGCAGCCGGTAAAGCGGCGCGGGAGACGGTCCCAAGACCCGCACCTTGGGATGGAGCCCCCGGTCCACTGCCCGGCGGGCCGCCCGTTCGGCTTCCGCCTCACCGGAAGAAGAGAAGACCAGGTGCACCAAATGGGTAAAGGGCGGGAAATCCGCCTGTTTCCGCCAGGCCAGCTCCTGGCGGTAGAAACCCTGGTAGTCGTGGGCCGCGGCGGCCTGGATGGCGTAGTGCTGGGGATGGTAGGTCTGCACCAGCACGCTTCCGGGCCCCCCCCGCCCCGAGCGCCCGCCCACCTGGCTGATGAGTTGGAAGGTCCGCTCGGCACTGCGGAAATCCGGGAAGTGCAGGGCGGTGTCGGCCAATGCCACGCCCACCAGCTCCACACCGGGGATGTCCAATCCCTTGGCGATCATCTGCGTACCCACCAGCACCGCTGCGGGTGTGCTCCTAAACTCTTCTAGCAGCTTTTGGTGAGCACCCGCCCGCCCGGTGGTATCTCTATCCATGCGCAGCACCCGGGCACCGGGCAACCGCTGGTGGACTTCCTGCTCCACGCGCTCGGTGCCCGCTCCCAGTCCTTTGATCTGGCGGCTCCCGCATCCCGGGCAAACGTCCGGCGTCCTTTGCCGGTAGTCGCAATAATGACACCATAAGGCCCGGCCTTGCCGGTGCGCCGTCAACGAGACGGCACATTGGGGGCACCGCACCACCAGGCCGCACTCCCGGCAGAGCACAAAGGAGTGAAATCCCCGGCGGTTCAGAAACAGCATGGCCCGGGCCCCGCGATGGACGGTTGCTTCCAGGGCATGTGCCAGCTGGCGGCTGAACATGCTCCGGTTACCATCCTTCAGCTCCGACCGCAGGTCCACCACGGTGACCGGGGGCAGGTCGCCCCCATCCACCCGGCGGGACAGCGTCAACAGCTGGTATTCTCCAGTCAAAGCCCTGGTGTAGGTCTCCAATGCGGGAGTGGCCGACCCCAGGATGACCGGGGCTTTTTCCGCCCTCCCCCGCATCACGGCAACTTCCCGGGCATGGTAGCGAGGCGCTTCCTCTTGCTTGTAACTGTACTCGTGCTCCTCGTCGACGATGATGGCACCCAGGTGTTCCACCGGGGCGAACACCGCCGAGCGGGCGCCCACGATGACCCGGGCCTCCCCGCCCTGGATGCGCCTCCACTCATCGTAGCGCTCGCCTGCGGACAGGCCGCTGTGTAGCACGGCCACCTGGTCGCCGAAGCGCTGCTGGAATCTCCCCAGGATCTGGGGGGTCAGGCCGATCTCCGGGACCAGCACGATGGCCTGCCGTCCATGCT
Organism: Clostridiales bacterium UBA8153; assembly: GCA_003449495.1. Lineage (GTDB taxonomy): Bacteria > Bacillota > Sulfobacillia > UBA8153 > UBA8153 > UBA8153. Next base: position 2,639 of record DMHJ01000266.1, on the reverse strand, counting down.
GGAGCACCTGGCCAACCCACCGCAGGTAGATTTCGGTTTTACCGCTCCCCGTCACTCCGTGCAGTAGAGTCACCCCGGGCGAGCACCGGTGATGGTCGCCCAGGGAGCGCAGTACCAGCTCTTGCTCGCCGGTGAGCGTGGGGACGTCCGCCGGCTCATGCATGCCCGGGGCCGGTCGCCGCTTTACCTCCACATCGACGGTCCGCACCAAGCCTTGCTGGGACAGACGGTCCCGGACGGTTTTGGGCATGCCCGCAGCCGGCAGCCGGCCCCCGGCTGCCACCAGCCGCCGCAACCACTCAGACCGGCGGGGAGCCCGCCCTGCATCTTGTTGGGCCGCCTCCCGGGCCCGGTCGGTCGGGACGGCCAGTTCCACCTGGAGGAGCCGGCCGGCCCGGGCCGGGGCGGGAAAGAAGGTCTTCCGCTCTATCAGCCCTAGCGCCACCAGCCGGGATAAGTCCTTCACCGGATGGTCCCGGGCCAGCTCCTTCTGGGTCATGAACTGGTGGTCGGACAAAGTCTCCAAGATCCTGCTCGCGGCCGGCGAAAGCTCCCGTGCCTCCGGGGGCGACCGGTCGCCGGCCAGGGCGTAGACGGTGTGGCCCCGGTAACGCACCTCGGCAGGGAGCATGGCCCGCAGTACCGTAGCCAGCGGGGCCGCATAATGGCGCGAGACGGTCCGGCCGACTGCCAGTAAGCCCTCCCGGTACACCGGTTCATCGTCGAGAACGCGCAACAGTTCCCGCGCTACCGCTACAGGACAATGCCGGTCCAGCCCCAAGATCACGCCGGTGACCTCCCGCGAGAGCAGGGGCACTACCACCCTGGCGCCTGGAAGCGCCCGCCCGCTCAGGGATGCGGGAATGCGATAGTGCAGCCCGGAGGCGTCAAGACCCGGGACATCCGGCGCTACGATAGCGTATTCCATCTGCCCGGCCTCATCCCCAACGGGATTTCACCCGATCCCAGATGACGTGGGCGAGCCGGGCCTTGGGCATCCGCGGGATCTCCTCGGCACCGGCGGCGCTCACCATGGTTACCTGATTGTCGTCACTGCCAAACCCGATGCCGGGTTGCGACACATCATTGGCAAAGACCAGATCTACGCCTTTGGTCTCCAGCTTGGTCCTGGCCGCCTGCAAGACCGAGCTAGTCTCGGCGGCGAATGCCACCAGCACGGGCCGGGGTTGAAGCTGGGACAGCTCCCGGATGATATCCGGATTCTCCTCCAGCTCCAGGATTGCCGGGATGGCCTGCTTTTTCAGCTTCTGCTCCGAGCGGCCCTTGGGGGCAAAATCCGCCACCGCCGCAGCCATGACCACGGCATCGCAGCCCGGGGCGCGGGCCAGCATGACCCGGCGCAACTCGGCGGCCGTCTCAATGTAAACGGTCTCCACGCCCAGGGGCGGCCGCAGGCCGACGGGACCCGATACCAGGATCACCCGGGCGCCCCGGTCCCGGGCCGCCGCGGCCAAGGCGTAGCCCATCTTGCCCGAGGAGCGATTGGACAGAAACCTGACCGGGTCCAACGGCTCCACCGTAGGGCCCGCGCTTACCACCACCGTACGGCCTGTCAGGTCATGCTCATACCCGATGAGGGCCACTGCCTGTTCCACTACCTTCTCTGGGCTGGGAAACCGGCCCTTACCGTACCCCCCGGACGCCAGCCGCCCGGTCTCCGGCTCCATGAAACGGTAGCCGATCTCTTGGAGCAGGACGATGTTCCGCTGCACTATGGGGTGAACATACATGCGATGGTGCATGGCCGGCACCACCAACACCGGTGCCGCGGTAGCCAGCAGCGTGGTGGTAATGAAGTCGTCGGCCACCCCGGCGGCCAGCTTGCCGATGATGTTGGCCGTAGCCGGCGCGATGATAAACAGGTCGGCTCGCTCGGCCAAGCCAATGTGCTCCACGCTCCAGTGCTTAGGCTCGGCGAACATGTGCACGATTACCGGGTTCTGGGTCAGGGTGCGGAACGTCAGCGGCGTCACAAACTCAGTGGCGGACCGGGTCATGGCCACATGCACGCTGGCACCCAGCTGCACCAGCTTGCTGGCCACCTCGCACGCCTTATACGCCGCTATGCCGCCGCTCACACCAAGGGCGATGGTCCTTCCTTGCATGGTCATCTTCGGCCCGATCGCCGGGAACCACCGGGGGAAACCGGCCTTCCCTCCCCGATCAATGGGCCAGCGCTCCCTTCTCATGCCATGGCACGCCTGCCGCTCACCTTCCCGGCCACCGCCGGCCGGATCTGCCGGGGCTGCCGTTCCGGGGTTTCTCCGTCCCTACGTTAATGTTAACCGAGGTATGACAATTGTCAACCAAGCTGGCTACCTGAGTCGTCCCCAGTTCTGGTGTGGCCGGTGCGGGCCCGGGTTTTCCGGTGGTTTTCGGGGGTTCAAGTAGTCGGGGCGCAGCTAGATGGAAAGGGAAGGTAGGTTGTGAGCGCCGTAGGCAGGTCCAGGTGGTGAAGTGGCAGTTAGGACACGATTCTGTACGGATGCAAGTGGACTTGCCCCGGTCCGGTGGACGCCCGAGACACAGTAATGTGGGGACGGGAGGTGTCCAGATGGCAGGAACTAAACCGCCGTACCCGCCTCAGTTTCGGATTGACGCGGTACGTAGCCGTTTGT
>DMHJ01000012.1 GCA_003449495.1 Clostridiales bacterium UBA8153 | reverse complement strand
AAAAAGCGAGACTAACAACAACCTCCTCCTGTCTCATTTTCGAGTCCAGGTGTTTGTCCGCACCCCCTTCTCCTCTCTCTCCTTCTTGTTCTTCCTCATCTCTGCACTTCTATGTTACCAAACACAGCCACTCCCTCCTGAGTAACATTTTAAGTGAGTGATCGCGGCCCTTGTGCTACGGGGCGATGGCGTGCTACAATCCCGGTATCATCGTCAGAAAGGAGATGGGTAGAGATGACGTTGTTGCCAATTACCAGAGTGAACATCCTGCCCATCGCCGGGTAGCCCGACCAGAGCTGGCTCAGGGCCTGACCCGCCCGCTGCTTGAGGTCATTGACCAGCGCATGCCGTTGGCCCGGGTGTCTCCCAGGGCAGGGTGTATTCCTGCCATTTTTACTTTCTATCCGGAAAGAGAAAGGGAGATCTGCCTTGCCGACGATCATCGCTGAGCGACTCACCAAGGATTATCGCATCCCCCGGCGGGGGCACGGGGTCGGCAGCTACCTGCGCACGCTCTTCACCCCATCCTACCGCGAGGTCCGCGCCCTCGACGCCGTCTCCTTCGCCATCGAACCTGGCGAGACCGTGGGGTACATCGGCCTGAATGGGGCCGGCAAGTCCACCACCGTCAAGCTCCTGGCGGGCATCCTGGCCCCCACCTCGGGCCGCGTGAAAGTGGGCGGGATCGACCCCCACCGGGAGCGGGTGACCAATGCCCGTCGCATCGGATTGGTGTTCGGGCAGCGCAGCCAGCTTTTGTGGGACCTCCCGGTGCGGGAGACCTTCCACCTCCTGCGCCACGTCTACCGGGTGCCGCCGGACCGCTACCACGCGAACACCCGCCGCTTCTTCGAGCTCCTGGAACTGGATGCCGTCTGGGACCAGCCCGTGCGCCTGCTTTCCCTGGGCCAGAAGATGCGCTGCGAACTGGCTGCGGCCTTCCTTCACGACCCTTCCGTGGTGTACCTGGATGAACCCACCATCGGCCTGGACGTGCTGGCCAAGGGCGCCATCCGGGAGTTCCTCAAGGAGATCAGCCAAAAGACGCAGGTGACTGTGTTCCTTACTACCCACGACCTTCGGGACATCGAGGAGGTGTGCCGCCGGGTCATCCTCATTCACCAGGGTTCGCTGGTCTACGACCGTTCCCCGCAGGAGCTGGTACAGGAGTACGGGCAGAATGCGCGCCTGGAGGTGGCGGCTGCGGGCGACGCCGTGCCAACCGCACCGCCCGGCTCCCGCCTAGAGGGCCGCACCGGCGACCGCTGGGTTTTCACCTTCGACCGCCAGCGCGTGCGGGTGCCCGAACTCCTGGCCGTCTTGGGCCAGGAGCTTTCCATCCGGGATGTCACCGTGACCGGGCTCGACCTGGAAAGCGTGGTCCGGCGCATCTACGGGGGTGAGGCTCCGTGACCTACCTGGTGTTCGCGCGCGCGGCCGTGTTGAGGAATCTCACTTACCGCGCGGGCTACTGGATGTCCTTGACCGGCACCGCATCCATGGTGGCCGTCCAGTACTACCTGTGGAGCGCTGTCTACAGCACGGCGGGCCTGGCGCCCGCAGGCATGACCCTGGGCCAGACCCTGACCTACGTGTTGACGGCCCGGGCCGCCAGCACCTTTCTATCGCTGGACGCCGGGCGGGGCATCAGCCGGCGGGTGCGCTTGGGGACCATCGCCGCCGAGCTGGCCCGCCCGGTGGACTTGCAGCTGTCGCTATTCTTTGAAGGCCTGGGCGAGGCGACCTTTGCCCTCTTGGCCGTGAGCGCCCCGGTGTTCGCGGTGCTGGTCTGGGCGGGCGCGGTGGTACTGCCCTCGCCTGGGGCTCTGCACTGGTTTCTCCTCTCGCTCCTTCTGGCCTACCTGGTCACCTACGCCCTGAGCTTCGCAGTGGGCCTTGTGAGCTTCTGGACGGGCAACGGCATGGGGCTCGCCGACTTTCTGGAGGCAGGCGTGTTCCTGTTCTCCGGGATCCTGGTCCCCCTGGACTTCTTCCCGGGTCCTGTGCGGGCGCTGGCCCGGGCACTCCCGTTCCAGGCCATTTACCACCTGCCCATGAGCATCCTCACGGGCCGGGCCGGCTCTTTTGGGGGAGCCCTGGCCATGCAGGCCGGGTGGGCGGTCCTGCTCATATGGGCCGGGCGCGTGGTGTGGCGGCGGGCACGCCCGTTTCTTGTGGTGCAAGGGGGTTGAGACACATGCGGCAACTGGAACCGTTCCCCCGGGGCCCGGCCCAGCTGGCCCACTATCTCAGGCTCTACACCGTCTACCTCCGGGTCGGCTGGCTGTCCCTCATGGCGTACCCGGTGGACTTCGTCGTGCGCAACCTGGGCAACCTGTTCTGGAACCTGGCATCGGTGGGGGCCATCTGGGTGATCTTCACGTTCGCCGAGTGCATCGGGGGGTTCGACCGGGCACAAGTCCTGTTCATCTACGCCATGAGCATGCTGGCCCGCTCCATCTGGCACCTTCTGTGGGTGAACATGATGAGCATCGGCTTCTACGTACAGCAGGGGACGCTTGACCGGTTGCTAGTGCGACCCCTGGACCCCCTGTTCCAGGTGGTGGCCGGCTACGTTGACAACGACGACTGGGGCGAACTGGCCCTGGGGCTAGTGGTGCTGGTGGTGGCGGGACGGACCGTGGGTCTGGGGAACGACCCGCTGCTGGTGGCCTGGACGGGGCTGGCCGTCCTTTCGGGATCGCTGGTATATGCGGCGATCCACCTGGCGGCGGCTTCCACCGCCTTCTGGATGGTGCAGAACAGCGCCGTGACTCGGCTGGCGTGGGACATGGACAGCTTCTCCCGCTACCCCCTGGACATCTACCCGGTCGCCGTGAGGCTGACGCTCACCTGGGTGGTGCCCTTCGGGTTCGCGGCATACTACCCTTCCCAGCTGGCGCTGGGGACGGGCACCTACCGCTACCTGGCGCTACTCACACCGGTGGTGGCTGCGGCGGCCTTCGCTGGGGCCTACCGGTTCTGGAGGCATGGGCTCGGCCGCTACCAGGGGACGGGGACATAGAGGGAAGGCAAGGGCCCGGGTCGAATCAGTTTCTTGCACCCGCCGCGAGGGTGGGAACGCCGGGCGGACGGTACGTCCAAAGGTCCAGAACGGAGGTAACAGCGCTAAAGATGCTCGCGCCCATAGCTACGCTGATGCTGGTGCTGGTATTGGTGGTAGCCGGGTCGGGCTACTGTCCCGT
>DMHJ01000050.1:4240-4563 GCA_003449495.1 Clostridiales bacterium UBA8153 | reverse complement strand
TCCCGGCCAGCTCGACGTTGATGCGTACCCGGATGAAGTGGCGTCCGGCGTCTCCCCGCAGGTTGGTGATGAACTCCCCCAGCTCCCGCATTACCACCGGCTCCGCCCGCTCGCCCCCCTGCCCCAACCTGCCGGTGAAGTAGAGGCCGGCCAGGACGCCGGCAACCAGCACCAGCCCCAACAGGCCGAACAGTACTACTTTCCGCAATGCTTCCACTCTCCCCTCAACGAGCGCTGAGCGATGGCCGTAGGATCACCAGATCCACCCGGCGGTTAAGGGCGCGATTGGCGGCACTGGTGTTGGGCACCAGCGGCCTGTATTC
>DMHJ01000050.1:0-3840 GCA_003449495.1 Clostridiales bacterium UBA8153 | reverse complement strand
CTCACTACCCGGGTGGCCCGGGCCGTGGACAGCTCCCAGTTGGAGGGAAACCGTTCCGTCCTGATGGGGAGGTTGTCGGTATGACCCTCCACCCGCAGGTGGTACTCCTCCTCCGCCAAAAACGCCGCCAAGCGTTGCAGGATGGGTCTGGCTTCGGGTCTGAGCATATCCCGTCCCAGATCGAACAGGACCGTATCGGCAAAGCGGATGACGATGCCCGGCGTCTCCCGGGTCACTCTCAGCGACCCGGCCATGCCCTGCTCCTGGATGTAGACCTCCAAGCGCTCGTGCAGGGTGTCCATGGCCGTTTCCTCTTCTCTCATCAACTGCTGCCTGAGCATATCTACATCCAGCGTCGGTGCTGGATGAGGCACCCGGGCGCCCGGCAATACTCCCAGGGCTGACCGCATGGATATGACCACCCGCTCAAACTTCTGGGCATCCAGGGTGGCCATGGAAAACAGCAACACGAACATGCATAACAGGAGGGTAACCATGTCGCCATAGGTGGACAACCAGGCGCTGGTATTGGCGCCCCCCCCCTGGCTACGGCGTGTGCGTCGCCGCGTCACGGCTATCCCTCACCTTCGCGGTCCTTCCCGCCACCCCAACCCGGGCTTGCGGTGACAGGAAGGCCTTGAGCTTCTCCTCGACGATGCGGGGGTTATCCCCGGCTTGGATGGACAGAATCCCCTCGATCATGACTTCTTTGATCAGTATCTCTCCACTACTGCGCACCTTGAGCTTGCCGGCGATGGGGATGAACAGGAGGTAGGCCAGCAAGGCCCCATAGAAGGTGGTGATCAGCGCCACCGCCATGCCCGGTCCTATCATCTCAGGCCGGTCCAGGTTGCCCAGCATCTGGATGAGGCCGATGAGGGTGCCGATCATGCCGAAGGCCGGGGAAAGCGCGCCCATGGTCTCGAACATGGAGGCGCCGCTCCGGTGGCGCTCCTCCAGGAAGGCCAGCTCGGTCTGGAGGATGCTACGCACCAGATCGGCGTCGGACCCGTCCACTACCAGCTGGATCCCTTTCTGGAGGAAGGGCTCATCCAGCTGCGCCGCCTCTTCCTCCAGGGCCAGTAGCCCCTCCCGGCGGGCCTTCTCGGCAAAACGCACCAGCGTACTGATGATCTCGTTGGAATCGGAACCGGTCTTGACGAAAGCCTTCCTTACTACACGCATGACGCCCATGAACTGGTGCATGGGGTAGCTGATCAGCGTGGCCGCCATGGTCCCACCAAAGGTGATCATGATGGAGGGCAAGCTCCAGAACGCACTCAGTGAGCCGCCCAACAGGATGGCCCAAAACAGGAGCGCCACGCCCACTCCTATGCCCAGTAGCGACGCGCTGTCCATCGCGTTCCTCCGTCCCCGGGGCCGGGATTTTCCCCGGCCCCGCGCTCCTGCCTACCGCTTCAAGTTGACCAGCTCGTTGAGGAACTCATCGGTGGTAGTAATCACCCGGGAGTTGGCCTGGAACCCGCGCTGGATGACCATCATGTCGCTGAATTCCACGGCCAAGTCCACATTGGACTGCTCCAAGTAGCCGGCGTTGATGTATCCCCGGCCGCCCGTGCCGGCTTCGCCAATGCGGGCCAATCCAGAGTTATTCGAGGCGGAAAACAGGCTGTCGCCGTCCCGCAGCAGGCCGCCCTGGTTGGCAAAGTTGGCCAGGGCCAGCCGGGCCAGCTGGCGGTTGATGCCGTTGGAGAAGAACGCCGTGATGGTACCGGTATTGTCGATGGCGAAGGTCTCGATCTCTCCCCGGGTGAACCCGTCCCGGGTAGCCACTTCTACCGAAGACGGTCCGGCTGCCTGGGTCAGCTCTCCAAAACCCATGGTCACTACCAGCGCTGCCGCTCCCGGCGGCGCCAGGGTGATGGGAGTGCCGGTGCTGCCGGACAGGCGACCGTCGGTGCCGAAGGTCAGTGTTCCCGTCCCCCCGGTGGGCGTCATGGCGGCGGGCCCGCTGACTTGCCAGTTCCACTGGTTGACAGCGCTCTTGGTGAAGGTCAGGAGCAGGGGCACCGGCTGCCCCAAGGAGTCGAAGGCCGCCACGGTGGTGGTCCGCTGGTAGCCTACGGCCGTGGTGGAGTCAAGGTTGCCCGCCAGCCCCACGGCAGTGGTGGCTTGGGCGCTGGTAGCCTGCCCCAGGCTGATGCGGATGTCACCGATGGCAGACGCATCTTCGGTGTTCAGGCCGGCCGGCCCCGCCGTCCACCCCTGGACCCTTCTCCCGCCGGGTTCCACCAGGTAACCGTCGCCATCCAGGTCAAAGACACCGGTGCGGGTGAAGACTTGCCGGTCGCCATCCCTGACCACGAAGAACCCATCCCCCTGGATGGCCAGGTCGGTTCCTCGCCCGGTGGCCTGGGAGCTGCCCTGCTGGAACATGGTATCGATGCCCATGAGTTTCATGCCCAGCCCCACTTGCATGGCGTTGGTGCCCCCACGTTGGTCCTGGGGAGCCGAGGCCCCGCGCAAGGTCTGGCTGAGCACCTCTTGAAACGTGGCCCGGCCGGCCTTGAAGCCCACGGTGTTGACGTTGGCGATATTGTGGGCGATGACATCCATGCGGATCTGGTGGTTCTTCATGCCGCCGATGGCGGAAAACATGGAGCGCATCATGGCACTGTTCGACCTCCTCGCAATCTACTTGGTCCAGCCGCTTCCATCGGTCTGCGGCTCGGGCCCCCTCGCTGAGGTCCGGCCCCGGCTAAACGATGACCGCGCTATCGATCTGTGTGAACACGCTGTCTCTCATACGGCTTCCCGCCACTGCCGTCACCACCGTGCGGTTTTTCACCGAAACTACCAGCGCCAGGTCGTTCAGGAGCACCAGGGAGTCCCGGGCGCCCTTGGTCGCCGCCCGCTGCACCGCATCCTCCACTCCCGCCAGCTCCTGGTCCGAGAGGGCACGGCCGGCCTGGCGCAGCCGGTCCCGGGCGTGGGACGAATATTTCAGGCCCTCCAATTCCCGGGCCAGCACCTCCCCGAAAGCGCCCGGCGCGGGCCGGGAGGGCAGGGGCCGGGGGGTTCCCGCACTGCGGGTTCTCTCAATCCGGTCGACCAACCGGGCCCACCTCCCCGCTGACTCTGACTAGCTGCCCCAAACCGAAGCTCCGGCCTCCCACTTCCAAGGACGCTTGGTCACCCAGCCGCACTGCCGACACGGTCCCGCGCACCGGCCCTTGGGGCGTAGCCAGCTCCACTTCCCGCCCTACCAGGGTGGCGGCCTGCCAGGCCGCACCGGATACCAGGGTCCTGATCGCCCGCAGCTCCTGCAGCGACGAGAGCTGTGCCATCTGCACCAGGAATTCCCGCTCATCCAGGGGACGCATGGGATCCTGGTAGCGCAGCTGGGTGGTGATCAGGCGCAAAAAGTCCACCTCCTCCAAGGCCTTCCGGCTGTCCGGCGCCGTTACCGGTCCGCCCCGGATGCCGCTTACCACCATGCCAATCACTCCTCTCACACGGTCATGTCCAATCTGCCAGAGGCCCAGCTAGCGGCGGCGAAGGGTACCGGGTCCAGTCTGGGCTCCCGGCCGCGACCGGGGCTCGTTCTGGGCCGGGGCGCCGGCGGCTGCCGCCCCTCGGCGTACACGCCGGCCTGTTCCAGCCGTAACCCATGGCCGGCCAAGGCCTGCTCCAACCGGACCAACTGGCTTTCGATGATGCTACGGGCCTCGGGAAGCCCGGCCACGAAGCGGGCGGTTACCCCCTCGGGACCATGGATGAGCCTCAGGGTGACTTCTCCGAGCTCGGGAGGCGTAAGCCGCAACACCACGGTATCGCGCTCCCGGCTCCTAGCCAGGCGACCGGCGTGGAGCACTTGCT
>DMHJ01000254.1:3007-8506 GCA_003449495.1 Clostridiales bacterium UBA8153 | reverse complement strand
GTAGCCGCGGGGGGTAGGAGGTTCACCGGTAGCCAGGCCCACTTCGCGCAGGGCCATGGCGTAGCGGGTGATAGAGTCCATCATGAGCACCACATCCTGGCCGCGGTCACGGAAGTACTCGGCCACGGCCGTGGCCACCAGCGCCGCGTTGATCCTGACCAGGGGCGGTTGGTCGGAGGTGGCTACCACCACTACCGAGCGGGTCAACCCACCGGGTCCCAAGTCCCGCTCAATGAACTCCCTCACTTCGCGGCCGCGCTCGCCAATGAGGCCGATCACGCTTACCGACGCAGCAGTATTGCGGGCCATCATGCCCAGGAGCGTGCTCTTGCCTACCCCGGACCCGGAGAAGATGCCCACCCGCTGGCCCCTCCCGCAAGTGAGCACGGCATCGATGGCTCGTACGCCCACGCTCAGCGGCGCGTCGATGCGGCGTCGCTCCAACGGCCCGGGCGGCGGGCGGCGCACCGGATAACCGGCGGCGGCCTCCACCGGGCCTTGGCCGTCCAGGGGGCGCCCGAGCCCGTCCAGGACGCGCCCGACCAGGCCGGGTCCTACGGGCACGCGCAGCTGCCTGCCCAGCGCCGTCACCGGACTGCCGGGGCCGATGCCGTCGGCCGGACCTAAGGGCATGAGCAGGGTGCATTGACCACGAAACCCCACCACCTGAGCCCAGAGTTCCTCCTTTCCCACCTCCACCCGGCACAACTCGCCCACCACCGCCCGGGGCCCGCGGGAGGCGATGGTCAAGCCCACCACTTCCACCACTTCCCCCCTCCGCGTCAGCAGGGAGTGGGCGTTCAGCACCGGAGCCGAGCGGAAGAGGGCGTCAACCATTCCCGGGCACCTCCCCGTCTTCTAAGGCCAGCAACAGCTGGGCCCGGGCCTGGGCCAGCTGGGCATCCAGCGTGGCATCTACCGCACCCCAGTCACCGTGCACTACACCGCCCGGAGACAAGGACGCGTCGGGCACCAATTCCAGCTGCCTCAGGCCGGGCAGGCTGGCCAGTAACTGGTCTTTGGCCCGCTCCAAGTCGCCGGTGTGTGCCGGGTGAGCGTGGAGGCGTATCCGGGTCTCGTCCCGGGCAGCTGCTAAGGCCGCCCGCACCAGACCCAAGACTGCGGCCGGCTCCGTGGCCAGCTCCTGCCGCAGGATCTGCCTGGCCATGGCGATCACCAGCTCCACCAGCTCGTACTCCCACTGCCGGGCCAGCTCCTCCCGGGCCAAAAGGGCACTATCCAGCGCTTCCCGGCCCTCTCGCAGCAGCTCCTCGCCGCCCCTCTGCGCCTCCTCCAGGCCCCGCGCCAGCCCCTGGGCGAAGCCCAGGTCGTATCCTTCTTGGTGGGCCGCAGCCTGCGTGGCGGCGACTGCCTGGGCCGCCTCCTCCAGCATCAGCCGGCACTCGCCCGCGGTGCGGGAGAGCATGGCCCGGGCCCGCCTACCCGCTCGCTCCAGATAGGAGCGTCCACGTGCTTCGGCGTCCTGCCAGAACGGCTCCGGCCAACTGGCCTCCCACTCAGACGACTTGACCACCTTAGACAACGACTTCATCACCCCCGCCCCGGGACAACACGATCTCCCCGTCATCCTCAAGCCGGCGTACTACGGTCACAATCCGCTGCTGGGCCTCTTCCACATCGCGCAGGCGCACCGGACCCAGGTACTCGATGTTCTCGCGCAGGTTTTCCACGGCCCGGCTGGACATGTTGCGATAGATCTTGTTGCGCACATCATCGGAGCAGACCCGCAGGGCCAGGGGCAGATCGCGGTTGAGGTCGACCTCCCGCAGCACCCTCTGTACCGCCCGATCGTCCAGCTTGACCAGGTCCTCAAACAAGAACATGCGGCGCTTGATTTCGTCGGCCAGCTCGGGATCGTGGACTTCCAGGGCTTCCATGATGGTCTTTTCGGTGGCCCGGTCGACGCAGTTGAGCACGTCCACCAAGGCCTGCACGCCACCGGTGGCGGCGTATTCCTGGTGTACCACCGAGGCAAGCCTCTGTTCGAGCACGCGCTCGACTTCCCGCACCACGTCGGGGGAAGTGCGATCCATGAGCGCCATGCGCCTGGCCACGTCCACCTGCCGGTCGGCGGGCAGGGAGGCCAGGACCAGGGCGGCCTGGGTGGCATCTAGATGAGCGGTGATCAGCGCCACTGTCTGGGGATGCTCGTCCTGGATGAAGTTGAGCAGCTGCGCCGGGTCGGTCTTGCGGACAAAGTCGAAGGGTCTGACCTGCAAGCTGGCGGTGAGTCGCTCGATGATCTCTCCGGCCCGCTGGTTGCCCACGGCCCGTTCCAGCACCGAGCGGGCGTAGTCGATACCGCCTTCATCCAGGTACTCCCGGGCCGCACACAACTGGCCGAACTCTTCCACCACCGTCTCCCGGGCATCCTTTGCCACGTTGCGCGTACCGGCAATCTCCAGGGTGAGTTGCTCCATTTCCTGGCTGCGCAGGTGTTTGAGCACCTCGGCCGACACTTCCGGTCCCAAGGATATCAACAGGATCGCCGCCTTCTGCCTGCCGGTGAGGCCGCTCCGGACCGCGCTCACGGCTTCGCCTCCTCTGCCAGCCACGTCTTGAGCACCTGGGCCACCGCGGCCGGATCTTGCCGGGCCAGACGGGCCACTCTATCCTGGGGCCCGCGCACCGAGGCCCCGGTCAGCTCGGCGGCCACCGCCGGCGCCGCCACCACCGGCGCCGGCTGGGGCAATCGCTTGCGTTTACCGCCCTTAAGCAGCACGACCACGGTGAGAACCAGCAGCAGCAGGCCGGCCGCCCCGGCCGTAGCCATCATCATGATCCGGGACTGTCGCTGGGCCCGGGCCTCCGCCTCTTGCTGGCGCTCCATATCCCGGCGCAGCTGGTCTGCCAGGGTAGTGTCGAACATGATGCCGGAGACAGTGATGCGGTCGTTTCGGGCCGGGTCGAAGCCGATAGCCGCCGCCACCGTGTTGGTGAGGGCCGCCTCCTGGGCCGGAGTGAGCTCGCGGTTGACCACCACCGCCACTGACAGGCGCCGGATGGTGCCCGGCGCCACCACCGTCTGCTCCAGGATCTCATTGAGCGCGTAGTCGCGCGCTACGTCCCGCCGTTCGTAAGTGGTCTGCCCCCCGGGCTGGCCGGCAACGGGATAGGTGGGAACATTGGTGGTGATGCCGGCGGGAGTGCCGGCCCCGCCCTGCCCCTGGAACAGCTCCTCCAGTTCCTCCACCCGGCGGGCCAGCCCGCTGCCACCGTCCGCAGGCTGGAAAGTCCTCCGCGACACCGTGGTCTCATCGAAGTTCAGCTCCGCCGTGACCCGGCAGGCTACGTTGCCGTAACCGAGTACCGTTTCCAGCAGGCGCTGCAGCTGGTTTTCCAGATTCCTTTGAAAGCTCCCCTGCACATCAAGCTGGGCGGAGCTGGCCCGGCCGGCAGCGCCTAGGCCCGCTTCCAGGCTCAGGATGCGGCCGCCGTAATCCACAATGGTCACGTTCTCCGGGGTCAGCCCCTCCACGCCCCGGGAAACCAGGTGAGCGATGCCGCGTACCTGGGCGGGATCCAAAGAGGACCCGGGATGCAGTTTGAGCATGACCGCCGCCGTCGCCGGGCGGGTTTGCTGGATAAACAGGCTCGGTTCGGGCAGGGCCAGATGGACCCGGGCCGCCTCCACACCCTGCAGCCCCATGATGGTGCGGCTGAGTTCACCCTGCAGGGCCCGGATGTAGTTGACCCGCCGGTCGAAGTCGGTCGCGCCCAATCGCGCCTGGTCCATAATCTCAAATCCCACCACGCCGCCCCGGGGGAGGCCGCCGGCGGCCAGGGTCAGGCGGGTACGGTGGACCGCGGGTTCCGGCACTAACACCCGGCTCCCGCCCTGCTCGAGGCGGTAGGGGATGCCCTGACGCTCCAGCTCGGCCACGATCTCTCCGGCATCCCTGGCGTCCAGTCCAGCAAATAGCGTAGCGTAGGCGGGCCCGCGGGCGTACTGGTGGGACCACAGCACCACTCCCACCACCAAGGCCATGGCCACCCCGGCGATGAGCACCTGCCGCGGCCTGGCCAGGCTTCCCCATACCTTCTTTATGGAGTCGAAGCTCCCCACCCGGTGTCACCGCCTTACAATGGCATCCTCATAATTTCCTGGTACGCTTCAATGGCCCGGTTCCGGACCTGCACCACCAGGTCCAAGGCCAGAGCGGCCTGTTCGGAAGCGATGACCACCTTGTGCAAGTCCACCGGTTCGCCCAGGGCCAGCCGGGCGTCGAGGTCTTGCGCCTGCAATTCCAGACGGTTGGCCTGGGAAACGGCATCCCGGAGCAGTCCGGCAAAAGTGGTGGGTTGCCCTCCCGGCGCCGGCGGGCCGGCCGGCGCCTTCGGCACCTGCCAGGCCGGCTCTGGACGGTAGATCGGGGAAATCCGCACCGCTGACTACACCCCCCGTCCGATATCCAGCGTCCGCATGGCCATCTGCTTGGCCACTTCTATGGCGGTGGCGTTGGCTTCATAGGCCCGGCTGGCGGTCATCAGGTCCACCATCTCCCGCACCACATCCACGTTGGGGAGCTCCAGATAGCCATCGGGGCCGGCGTCCGGATGGCCGGGTTGGAACTCCCGGCGCAGGGGCGACGGGTCTTCCGCCACACCGGTAACCTTGACCCCCAGTACCCGGTCCCGGGGCGACAGCGGGGCGCGGGCCACCCACGCTCCCCACCCCGACGCCGAGCGTTCGGCGAACAACGGCACCCGCCGGCGATAGGCGCCGCCGGTGGCAGACCGGGTGGTGTTGGCATTGGCCAGGTTACCTGCGATCACGTCCATCCGCAATCGCTCTGCCGTGAGCCCCGAAGCCGAGGCTGCCATGGCCGAGAGCAGGCGCATGCTCAGCGCCTCCCTTCGGTTATGGCAGTGCGCAGCCGGCCGAAGTTCGACCGCAGCTGGCGGCTCAGGCCGTTAAAGTACAGGGCGTTACTGGCCAGCTGGTTCATTTCAAACTCCACATCCACCGTGTTGCCGTCCACGCGCATGGGAAAGGTCTCCGTCACCCCGGCCCAGTCCGGACCGGAGGAGCCATCCCGGGCGGTTCTTCCCCTTTCGGCCCGGGCGCTACCCGGCCGGGCGGCAAACTCGCGCCTCAGCACCGACAGGAAGTCTACATCCCTTCTCTGGTAATGGGGCGTGTTGACATTGGCGATGTTGCCGGCAATCGCTTCGTGACGCCGCACCGCGCCGGTGAGGCCCCGGACGAGTAGGTCGCTGACTCGATCCATGCCCGACCCCCCCTTGGTAAAAGAAAGCGCCTTCCCGGGCAAGCCGAGAAGGCGACGGTTAAACCAACCTGCTCTTCGGCAACCCGGCGGTCATGGCCTTGCGGCTTTAGACCCGTAGCTTTGCGTCCCCACCTTTCGGTGGGTTTGCCTTTATCGGTGCAACGACCCTATGTAGTTATATCGCCAGAACCAGCAAGGGGAACTGGCGACAGTATCGCCGTCATTCTACATGTTTTGGCTTTCTCCT
>DMHJ01000254.1:0-2572 GCA_003449495.1 Clostridiales bacterium UBA8153 | reverse complement strand
CCGGCCTGAGGATACCCCCTACGCCCGCTGCGGACGGCACGGGCTCCGGGCCGGAAACCACCCTCACCTGGGCCTGCATCCCTGCCCGGCAACCCGGCGCCGGGACCAGGGTCCTGAAGGGTTCAACTCAGCCCCGGTGCTGCTCACAGCCCTCATAGGCCGCGACCCACCAGGATTAACGGAGGCGCCAGACGGAACCATCGATAAGTCGCCGCGCTACCGTCTGGGCCGGGCAAGCACGTATGCGGGGTTGGCCGCCTTCAACCGGTCATGAGCCGGGCGAACTCCTGGATGCCCCGGTCCAGCTCCGCCAGGGCCAAGGGGAACAGCTTGGCCAAGCAACCGTCAGCGCACGGCCATAGCGCCACGGAGCCCCAAGTATTGTCTCCAACCGGGTACACCATGGTGGGGGATGCCCCGGCATGCACCTCGGCCGCCGCCCTCAGCACCCTGACCAGCTCCTGGCGGCTCTCGATGGGCCAGAAGTTGGGCAGGGCCAGGCGCACCAGGCTGGGAGGTCCGGGCGCAAAGAGTAAGAGGTACTGCAGATCGTCCTTGGTGAAGGCGATGTCCCCATCCGGGTCTATTACCGGATGGTAGCCGTACCCGCGCACCAACTCCAGCCAGACTTCTCTTTCCACCCCAAGTCCTCCTTCGCTGCCAGGTTCGGCCCGTCAACCGTGGGCCGGTGCATGCCGCCGGTACCCGATGACCCGTATCCACCAGGCTACGCGCCCAACCGCGCCCGGGGGCCCACCGGCCCCGGTGCTGCAAGCCCCGGGGCCGGCGGCAGAACCGTTACTTCCAGGGGTACAGCGTGGTGTGGAACTGCCGGAAGGTATCCCGGAAGGAGCGCAGCGATTGCCAGACTTTCGCAAAGTTGGCATTGCCTGCGGCCACTCCATCGAGAATGCGGTCCAGTTCGCTCCGGAAACGCCCCATCAGCTCATCGGAGACCTCCACGAATACGGTGCCCCGCCCTTTGGCCGCGGCCATGGCCTCCTGATCCAGGCGCAGGAGATGCCCGTGCCCGGTCAGGCTGTGGCGCAGGAGCGAAGTAGTGATCAGGTTCTGCAGGTCTGCCGGGAGGGACTTCGCCGTGCTCACCTCCTTTCCTCCCTTATCTGGCGGGATTCTTCCTTGGAGATCCCTGGAATGGAGTAGCGATTTTGCAGAGGCAGACTCCGGCCGGCCGGGGCCGCAGATCCGGCGTGCCACTCAGCGTATGCGCATAATGAAGTAGGCAATCATGGCCAGGCAAATTCCCAGCTTGATCAAGGCCCCGGCCAGCTGGCCCAGCAGCGCGCCCGGCGCTGGCCTGCACTGCCTGGTGGATGCTCTTCCCGGCCACGACTTCGCCAGCCACCGCACCTAGAAACGGACCCAAGACCATGCCCAAGGGGCCGAGGAGCACCAGCCCGAACCACATGCCCAACATCGCTCCCCCCACCGCGTACTTGCTCCCCCTCCCCAGACGGGCACCGGCGGCAGAAGCGAGGCAATCGACACCGAGAGTCAGAAGCAACGCCGCCCCTTGCACCAGGAAGAAATTGAGATCAAGTCCAACAAATCCGGTGAGGAGACCGTAGATGAGCATGCCGGCGAGAACTAGCGTGGTGCCGGGCAGTACCGGAAGAAAGAGTCCCGCCAGACCGGCCAGAAACAGGAGGATGGCTACCGCTAGAGCAATTCCCTGCATATTGCCGACCTACCCAGTCTTCACCCAGGCCGCCATCCCAGCCGTGGGTTCTCTGCGGGCCATCCCCGGCGCATCGCCCCCAGGCGCAGGCGCTGCCCTACCGCCCTACCGCGCCTTAGACGGGAGCGCGCCCGGCCGGGCAGGTCATGGTGGGGGTGGGGCGAATAGCATAGCCGGGAGAGGAGCGGGTGCGCTTGCCCCAACTGCCGGCGTGGTTCGTCACTTCGTCCCTGGTGGGCTTTTCCGGTGCCGCCATGCCCGGCCCTCTCACTGTGGCCAACCTGCAACAGACGGTGCGCCGGGGCGTGATCGCTGCGCCGTTGGTCTGGTTCGGACACGTAGCCGTCGAACTCGTAATCGCCTTGGCCCTGGTGCTGGGGATAAGACCACTCCTGGGGCAACCGGCTGTCACCGTCTCCATCGCTCTGGCCGGCTCCGGCGTTCTAGGTTGGATGGGCCTGGGCATGATGCGCCAGGCCAAAGCCCTGGCGGCCGCGGTCACGTCCGGCTCGGGTCCGGGCGGCCTGGGCCCGCTGGGAGCAGGCATCGCCGCCACCGCCTCCAACCCTTACTGGTTCTTGTGGTGGCCACGGCCGGCGCCGGCTACCTGACGCTGGCCCGCCCTTGGGGATGGCCGGGTGTGGCCGCCTGCTTCCTTGGACATATCCTTGCGGATCTTACCCGGCTTACCGCCCTGTCCGCCGCTCTGACCAGAGGTAGGCAGCTCATGTCCGTGGGCAGCTACCGGCTACTCCTGACCGCCATGGGCGCATTCCTCTGCGCCCTGGCCGGCGGTAGCTTCATCTGGGCGCTGCGGCTACTGGCCGCCTGAGCGCGTGCGCCGCACCGTCCGTTTTACGTCTCCCGCTACCA
>DMHJ01000022.1 GCA_003449495.1 Clostridiales bacterium UBA8153 | reverse complement strand
CGCTTTCGTTTATACTGGTAGACAGAACGGAAAGCAGTAGAAAGCAGGCGATGGCATGAGCGTGCGTGTGAGGTATGCCCCAAGTCCCACCGGGTACGTGCACATCGGTGGGGCGAGGACGGCGTTGTTCAACTGGCTGTTCGCCCGGAAGCACCGCGGCCAGTTTATCTTGAGAATTGAAGATACCGATGCGGAAAGAACCATTCACGATTCGGCGCAGCAGATCATCGAGCAGTTGCGGTGGCTGGGTCTAGACTGGGATGAGGGCCCGGACGTGGGAGGGGGCTGTGCTCCCTATTACCAGTCGCAGCGGCGCAGTCTTTACGAAGCCGAGGCCTGCCGCCTGGTGCGGGAGGGGCAAGCTTACTTCTGCTACTGTACGCCCGAGGAACTGGACCGCCAGCGGGCAGAAGCCAGGGAGCAAGGACGAGTACCCAAGTACCCCGGTACCTGCAGGCATCAACCGCCTGCCGGACACACGGGAAGCGGCGCCGTCGGGCGGGCGATTCGCCTGCGCGCTCCTGAAACCGGCATTACCGAGGTCAATGACCACATCCACGGTTCCATCGAGTTTGACAACAGTCTCATGGGCGATCTGGTCATACTCAAGTCCGACGGATACCCGACGTATAACTTTGCCTGCGTAGTCGACGATATCGCCATGGACGTCTCTCATGTGATCCGGGCCGACGAACATGTCTCCAACACGCCCAAACAAATCTGGATCTATAAAGCCCTAGGGCACCCGTTGCCGGTATTTGCCCACGTCCCCATGGTGCTGGCACCGGATCGGAGCAAGCTCTCCAAGCGTCATGGGGCTACTTCCGTGGGTGAATTCCAGGAGCTGGGTTACGTACCAGAGGCCATCGTCAACTACCTGGCCTTCCTGGGCTGGTCACCCCAAGGGGAGGCAGAAGCTATGCCCATTGCGGAGATGGTCGAGCAGTTCTCCCTTGACGCAGTGTCGCCCACCGCCAGTATCTACGACGTGGGCAAACTCACCTGGATGAATGGTCATTACCTGCGGACTCTAGACGTGCACCGGGCACTGGGGTATGCTATCCCTTTCCTGGCGCGCGCCGGCCTGGTGCGCCCGCCCCTGGCTGAACCGGACTACCGGTGGCTGCTGTCGCTTTGGGAGACCATCCGCGATCGGGTGAAAACTCTGGGGGAACTGCCGGCGGCGGTGGAGTATTTCTTCCAGGATGTGACGGTATACGATCAAGCCGGAGCCGGCAAGCATTTCTCCGGCCCGGCCGTGGCCCCCTTGCTCATGGCAGCGGCCTCGACCCTGGCGCAGCTGCCCACCTTTGATTTGGAGTCGATAGAAGCGGCTTGTCGTGAGCTCATCTCCCGGTCAGGCATAGCGAGTGGGGCCCTGATACATCCGGTGCGACTGGCCCTTACCGGGCGCAC
Organism: Clostridiales bacterium UBA8153; assembly: GCA_003449495.1. GTDB lineage: Bacteria > Bacillota > Sulfobacillia > UBA8153 > UBA8153 > UBA8153. The sequence continues at coordinate 1,108 of DMHJ01000022.1, read as the reverse complement.
CACCGGTCCTGGCCTGTTCCACATCATCTGGCTTCTTGGCCAAGAGCGCACGGTCCAGCGCTTAGAGGCTGCTGCCTGCCACATTGAGTCTGGTACGAGAAGGTGATAGGCCGCAGCAGCCGAGCCCAGGGTCATGACCATCGACCTGGTAAGCGGGGCTCGCGAGTCGTGTACTTCCTCTAGCTTTTGACGGCCCTCCCACGACGCTTCTAGCGAGGTGCCAAGGATGCCATCGAAGCAAGCTCCTGGTAGAGCAAGGAGGAGTTCGGGCGGCGTAAGGAGCACCTGCGAAGTCGAAAATATGGATGAACGGTGGCCGGGCTTGGTGCTCGTGCCCTTAGCCGCCACTGCCGTTTGCTCAGGAACCGGCAGCGGAGACATGCGATGCCTCCTATGAAGGTGCTTTCGACTGAACCTTCCCATGGCTAAAGCCAGGGCATACGGGTCGGCTATATTGGTCATTCGAAGGCAATGAATCCATGGGGTACGCTTTTCCCGTGAAGGCAGCAGGACTGATTCATGCCTTTGGCCCGGAAAAGGAACCCGGGGATTGAATTTGCGGCACCCCCCGGTTATGATGGGTTCAACCCCGGGGCATGCGCCAGCACTGGTCGGAACCTTGCCCCCTGGGTACGCCCGTGGTATAATCAATCGACATGCTAACACTGGGGGATCGGCTAGTGGTAGGCCTGCAGACTCTGGATCTGCCTGCGGAGGTTCGAATCCTCCTCCCCCAGCCAAACCCGATCGCTCGGTCCTTATAGCTTTACACGGACGGCCCGATGATGTATATTGGCTGATGGCACTAACGGAAAACCGAAGGGCCCCATCGTCTAGAGGCCTAGGACACCGCCCTCTCACGGCGGCGGCAGGGGTTCGAATCCCCTTGGGGCTACCATCTCTTCTGCTCGGGCCGGGCTCCGGCCCTTGAGTTTCCGTGAGGCCAAGCGTAATATGCAGCCCAAAATGTGCATATCACAGTCAGGCGACAAAAGTGCCACGTAAGAGCTTGACAAGCCGGTAACCCTGCGGTAACATGATGACCCGTGGCCCTCGAGTGGGGTGCCGAAACTGGGGACTGTGAGGTCCGCAGCGGATCCTTGAAAAC
>DMHJ01000221.1:12047-16846 GCA_003449495.1 Clostridiales bacterium UBA8153 | reverse complement strand
AGGCTTGCGATCAAGCACTAATGCCCGGTGAGACGGGAGCAATAACAGAGGCCCGCAGGCCGGTAGTCCCGGTGTCTGCCGCCGGTGAACCTTCACGTGCCCGGGAGTGAGTTACACTTTGGGCGGCTCCTCACCGGCGAGCGTCGGCATAGACTTATCGCCCATGCCCACTAGCCTCATTGGACGCTGGTTTCAGGACGACCCGCCTTCGATAGCTGCAGGCACGCAAGCCATGGGCAGCTGCAATGCCTCGCTTTGGCCATTCTCCACGACCTGTGCCATCGCGGTACCCGGGAATGACAGCATTTCCCTGGTCCTATAGGACCGCTGTGATCTGGTTGCGGGAAGGAATCCACGCCGGGGTAATAGAAATACCCGGGCACGCGGCGGTCATCCTACACCTGGCCACTAACAGGCCGATACAATGGTAAGGCGGGACTGCCGTCAGGGAGGTGAGGCCATGGCTACTCGTGCCCGGCGCACGGAATACCCGTTGTTGCCCCTCCGGGGCGTCTTTGTGTTTCCTACCACCATCGTACCTTTGGAGGTCGGCCGGAGCATATCGGTGAGTGCAGTGGAGGAAGCGGTGGCAGGGAATGGCCTGCTGATGCTGGCAACCCAGCGGGAACTAACCAAAGACAATCCGGGTCCCGAGGATATCCATGACTTTGGTACTTTGGCCCAGATCAAGCAGATCACGCGCATGTCCGCAGGCAATATACGGGTCATCGTCGAGGGTCGTACCCGAGCCCGTATCACCAAGCATCTGGATGTCGGGACCCATCTACGGGTGCTGGTGGAGGAGATTCCCGAGCCGACCGAGCCGCTCCAGGAGAAAGACGCTCTCATGCGGGCCCTGGTCCAGCAGTACGAGGAGTACATCCGGGCATCTAAGAAAGTGCCACCAGAGGCCCTGGTCAGCATCGCCACCAGCGATGAGCCGGGCAAGCTGGCCGACTCCATCGCCTTGCACGTGGCGGCCCGTCTGGAGGACAAACAGAAGGTCTTGGAGGCGGTGTCCATCCGGGAGCGCTTGGAGCGCGTCATGGACATTCTGGGCCGGGAGATGGAGCTTCTAGAGCTGGAGAAACGGCTCAACGCCCGGGTAAGGAAGCAGATTGAGAAGACCCAAAAGGAATACTACCTGCGGGAACAGATGAAGGCCATCCAGAAGGAGCTGGGGGAGCGCGACGACAAGGCCGCGGAAGGGGAAGAGCTGCGGGCCAAGGTCGCTGCAGCCGGGCTGCCTCAGGAGATAGCCGAAAGGGTCTTGCGCGAAGTGGAGCGGCTGGAGAAAATGCCGCCCATGGCGGCCGAAGCCGTGGTGGTGCGCAACTACCTGGAGTGGATCGTCTCCCTGCCTTGGAACGTGCAGACCCAGGACTGCATGGACCTCTTCCGGGCCGAAAGGATATTGGACGAGGACCATTACGGGCTGGATAAGGCAAAAGAGCGGATTACCGAATACTTGGCGGTGAGGCAGCTGGTCCAGAAGATCCGGGGCCCCATCCTATGCCTGGTCGGGCCGCCCGGAGTAGGTAAGACTTCCCTGGGTAAGTCCGTGGCACGCGCCCTGGACCGGAAGTTCGTGCGAATATCTCTGGGCGGGGTCCGCGACGAAGCCGAGGTGCGCGGGCACCGGAGAACATACGTAGGTGCCCTGCCGGGCCGGATCATCCAGGGCATGCGTACCGCCGGGTCCAAGAACCCGGTCTTCTTGATGGATGAGATCGACAAGCTGAGCTCGGACTTTCGGGGCGATCCGGCATCGGCTCTTCTAGAGGTCCTCGACCCGGAGCAAAACTCCACCTTCAGTGACCACTACCTGGAGGTGCCGTTCGACCTGTCGTCGGTGATGTTCATCACTACTGCCAACAGCGTGTACGGGATCCCCCGGCCGCTACTGGACCGGATGGAAGTCATCCAGATCCCCGGGTATACCGAAGAAGAGAAACTGGGCATCGGCATGCAGTTTTTAGTCCCCAAACAGCTCCGCGAGCACGGGCTGAAGCCGGGCCAGCTGCAGTTTACCCGGGACGGGATCGCACACATCATCAGGTACTACACTCGCGAGGCGGGAGTCAGGAACCTGGAGCGCGAGCTCGCCGGTATCTGTCGCAAGACCGCCCGGGACATCGTTAAGGGGCAGCGGAAGCGCGTGCGGGTCACGGCCAAGCGGGCCGGCGAGATTCTCGGCGTTCCTCGCTACCGCCACGCGCAGACGGAGAGCCAGAGTAGCGTGGGCATTGTCATGGGCATCGCCGTCACCGATACCGGCGGGGATGTCATGCCCGTAGAGGTGGCCATCACCAAGGGCAAGGGCAGCCTTCTGTTGACCGGCAAGCTCGGGGAGGTTATGCGCGAGTCTGCCCAGGCAGGTATCAGCTACATCCGCTCCCGGGCGTCGGCCCTGGGGTTGGCCGAAGACTTCTACGAGAAGCTGGACATCCACATTCACGTGCCGGAAGGAGCCATCCCCAAAGACGGCCCGTCGGCCGGCATTACCATGGCCACTGCGGTGGTCTCGGCCCTGTGCGGCCTGAAAGGGCGACACGAGGTGGCCATGACCGGCGAGATCACCTTGCGGGGGCGGGTACTTCCGGTGGGTGGAATCAAGGAGAAGGTGCTGGCCGCTCACCGGGCCGGTATTGCCACGGTCATCATACCTGAGGATAATCGCCGGGACATCGAAGAGATCCCCGCCGAAGTGCGCGCGCAGGTTAATATCGTGTTGGTGGAGCACATGGACCGGGTGCTGATGGTGGCGCTGGAGCCGGGGCCCGACCCGCAGCCCGGCCCTGAGGACCTGCCACTGGCGGAGGTTCCGGCAGGCCACGGGCTGGTAGCCCAGGTTACCCCGGCCGCGCGAACATAAACGCCGGTTGCCGGCAAGCTAAGGCCTGGACCCGCAATGTCCAGTAAGACCGGGCATAGTGGCTTGTTGCCCGTTGCGTGCCGGTGGTGGCCGATCCCGGGTGCGTGGAGGCGGCTACCGCTCTCTATGTCCATACCTGCCGGGGAGGTTCTGCCAGGTGAAGATGATGCAGGGGGTGCTGATCGCCTTGGCTCCGGCCACGGTGGCCGCGCTTTGGCTCTACCGGTTGCCCGCCCTGGCTTTAATCGCGGTGAGCATATCGACGGCGGTCGCGGCCGAAGCCTTGTGGCAGCTGGCCGTCAAGACCCCGCTGCGCGTCAAGGACCTGAGCGCACTGGTCACGGGCCTGCTCTTCGGACTCACCCTGGCCCCCTCGCTGCCCCCCCACATCGCCGCCATCGGAGCGGCCCTGGCGGTGGTGGCGGGCAAGCTGGTCTGGGGAGGCTTTGGCAGGAACGTGTTCAACCCGGCCCTGTTCGGACGGCTACTCATAGTCATGCTGTTTCCCGGTACCATGGCTCCCTGGCTCACCCCGGTGGATATGGTTACTACCGCCACCCCCCTGCAGGTCTGGCGCGCGGAAGGCATCACCGCCCCCTTTTGGGCTCTCTTCATTGGCCACCGGGCGGGCTGCATCGGTGAGACCTCCGCCCTTGCCCTGCTGTTAGGTTTCGGCTACCTCGCGTACAAGGGGTATGCCAACTGGCGCATTCCTGCGGCGGCCTTAGGCACGGTGATGGCCCTGGCGGTGATCTCCGGCTGGGACCCGGCTTTCCACCTGTTTTCTGGCAGCCTGCTCCTGGGCGCGTTGTTTATGGCCACCGACCCGGTGACCTCGCCCAAGTTCCAGAAAGGCCGCTGGATTTTCGGCATCGGCATCGGCATGATCGTCATGGCCATGCGCGCCTGGAGCCGGTTTCCGGAGGGGACCAGTTTCGGCATCCTGGCCATGAATATGCTGGTACCCATACTCAACGCCCACACCAAGCCCGGCCGCAACCCCCCAGCCAACCCCCAGGCGGAAGTTGAGTCCGGCTGATGCCGGGAACCCTGAGGCCGGTCAGGCCAGGGCTTCAGGGGAAAATGGCGGGCGCCCCTTGCCCTTACTCCGGGTTACCCAGATAACGTTACTGTTAGGTTCCCGGGGCTCCACTTGGCGTTACCTGCTGCGGCCACCGTAGAGGAATCGGGCCACGGCGGGTACGTCTTGCTCTTGCGCAGCTCTAGGCTCTTCATGCCGCAGTGCCGTCGACAGGATCTGTCGAGCCAGACTCTGCAAGGAACCTTTGGGTGGCCTGGAGACGACACTGGCAGCCCTCGTGGTGGGGGCACACCCCTCACAGGACTGGCACTATAACACCGGTCCGGTCGCCCGGTGCCGGTGTGCCTTCAACGGCCATACGCCTGACACTCAGGCCAAGCCTTGGCCTGCAGCACCCGTCTGCTGCCGCTGCCCTACCGGTGCCCGTCAAGAGCAGAACCTTCCCGACGCATCCTCCGTGAACGGCGTTGGCCTCGTACGCACACGAAAAGTGCGAAAGCTGCCGCCCCCATCCAGTGGCGCTACCCTGACGGAGAAGGTGAGCCTTGTCGCGAGGGAGTCCGTATGCATGCCCCCGGGCTGGGCCGTTCAGGTCAACGAGAACATAGCGGTCGCCCGCCGGTTAATTCCGGCCGGTGAGAGCGCTCTTTGCCGGTCGCGGCCGTAGTCTGTAGCTTGGCCCGTGACGGTACAGCAGAGGCTCAGGCCCCGAAGAGGGAACCGCGATCCTGCGGTCCCGCACGACAGCTTGCCGGCGGCCCCGGCCCGCTCTTCCCTGGGGAGCCTGCAAGTCGCCCTCGGGTTCTGGCCATGCCGCCCCGCTGGAGGCCCCTTCATGATCCCAGCCGATCACACCCGGGTGAAAAACACCAGACCCTTTCT
>DMHJ01000221.1:3434-11712 GCA_003449495.1 Clostridiales bacterium UBA8153 | reverse complement strand
CCAGACCCTTTCTCAACGCCCTGCATCCCCCTGGTTTCTCAAGACTTTGACGTGGCCCGGCAGTGGGAACTGCCGCTGGTTGTCTGTGGTGGCCTTCTATGTTAGAATACCCTAGTATGGCGATGGCTGATAAGTATGCAAGATAGGATCCCAAAGATCAGCAGGGGAATCCGGTGCGGTTTAACCCACCGCCGGGGTGGCCCGGTAGCTGCCGTGCGTAGCGGCTGTCTTTCTTGGGGCAGCCGGCGCTGGAAGAAGGGTGGTGCGACCTTATGCGCAAGCTAAGCTTTGGCAGAGGTCTTGAACTCCCGCATCACAAAGAACTCACGGAGAAACAGGCCATACGCCAAGCGCGGGAGCCCCGGCTGGTGGTGATTCACCTTAGCCAGCACCTGGGCGCTCCCTGCCTGCCGTTGGTCCAGCAAGGTAGCCAGGTGGAGGTTGGGCAAAAGCTCGGGGACAGCGATGCCCGGGTGTCCGCGCCGGTGCACGCCAGCGTCTCAGGTCAAGTAGTGGCCGTGGAGCCGCGCCAGCATCCGGTGCTGGGCCGGCCTGAATTGGCCGTGGTCATCGAAGCTGACGGCGAAGGAAGGGTCCACGCCGGCATCCAGCCCCCAGCCCCCATTGAAGAGCTGGATGGCACCGCCGTCCGAAGCATCATCCGCGCCGCCGGGCTGGTGGGCCTGGGGGGAGCTGCGTTCCCGACGGCGGTGAAAGTCAGCCCACCTCCGGACAAACCCATCGATACCTTCATTCTGAACGGGGCCGAGTGCGAGCCTTTTCTCACCGGCGACTACCGCCTCATGGTGGAGGAAGCGCCCGCCGTAGTCCTGGGGATGAAGGCGTTGATGAAGGCCATCCCCGTTACCCGGGGCTACATCGGCATAGAAGATGACAAACCCGAGGCCGTCTCGGCCCTGATGAAAGCGGTGCGCTCTGAACCCGGCCTGGAGGTCGTGGTCCTCAAGACCCGTTACCCGCAGGGGGCAGAGAAACAGCTGGTCAAAGCCGTACTGGGCCGCCGGGTACCGCCGCCGCCCGGGCTGCCCTTGGATGTGGGCGTGGTGGTGAACAATGTGGGCACGGCCCATGCGTTGGCCGTGGCGCTACGCACCGGCCTGCCGCTGGTGGAGCGGGTGGTTACCGTGACCGGAACGGCCATTGGGGCCCCTGGCAACTTGCGGGTGAAGCTGGGCACCCTTTTCTCCGACCTCATTGCGGAGTGCGGCGGGTATAGTGCGCCTCCCGGTAAGTTGATCATGGGCGGTCCCATGATGGGCATCGCCCAGCATACGGATGAAGTGCCGGTGGTCAAGGGCACCTCGGGCATCTTGGCCCTGGTGGAGGACGAGGCTTGGCACGGCGACCCCACGCCCTGTGTCCGGTGCGCGCGCTGCGTCGACGCCTGTCCCATGGAGCTTTTGCCGGTATTCATCAGTGCCTACGCCGAACGTGGGCAGTGGGAAGCATCCGACAGCTACCACGCCGTCGACTGCATAGAGTGCGGCTCGTGTTCCTACATCTGCCCGGCCAGAAGACCATTGGTCCAGACCATTCGCCTGGCCAAAAACCAGATCCTGGCGCGGAGACGGAAAGCCGAGGGCGGGTAGATGCAACGGAGGTCTCTCTAGTGGTACAACCCAAACTGGTGGTGACTTCATCACCCCACCTGAAGACCGCGACCACCACTCCCCTCCTCATGGGGGAAGTGCTGCTGGCCCTTTTGCCGGTCGGCCTGGTCAGCGTCGTCCTGTTCGGTCCCCGGGCCCTGGCCATCATGGGGCTGACCACGGCTGCGGCCGTGGCCGCCGAGGCCCTCTACCAGAAGGCGGCCGGCAAGGCACTGACCGTCACTGATGGGAGCGCTGCCGTCACCGGTTTGCTGTTGGCCCTGGGCATGCCACCGCTGGTGCCACTGTGGGTCCCGGTCATCGGCGCAGGCTTTGCCATCATTGTAGTCAAACAGCTTTACGGCGGGCTAGGACACAACTTCATGAATCCTGCCCTCACCGCCCGGGCCTTCTTGGTGGCGGCGTGGCCCATGGCCATGACCACCGGGTGGATGGCACCGTTTGACGGTGTGACTACGGCCACGCCTTTACAGGTGATGAAGGGACTGGCCCAGGCGCCCATGGCCCAGCCCTGGGAGTTGTTCTTGGGCTTGCGTGCGGGATCCTTGGGGGAAGTCTCGGTGCTGGCGTTGGCGCTGGGCGGCGGCTACCTTCTGTGGAGGCGCGTCATCGACTGGCAAATCCCCGCCGGCTTTATCGGGACCGTAGCCCTGGTCACTTGGGTGTTTGGAGGTACCCGGGGCCTGTTTACCGGCGATGTGGTGTTGCACCTCCTCACCGGAGGTCTATGGTTGGGCGCGCTTTTCATGGCCACCGATTACGTGACTTCGCCGGTGACCCGGCGCGGGAGACTGATCATGGGCGTGGGCGGTGGGCTCATCACGGCCCTGATCAGGCTGTGGGGCGGTATGCCCGAGGGCGTGACCTTTGGCATCCTGCTCATGAACGTGGCCACGCCCCTCATCGACCGGTTCACCGTGCCCCGGGTGTTCGGGCAACCCAAGCGGGCCGGGAAAGGGGGGCAGGGACGGTGAGTCTGTGGAAGGACTTTACCAACGGGCTGGTGCGGGAGAATCCGGTGTTCCGCCTGGTGCTGGGTCTTTGTCCGGTGCTGGCGGTGACCACCGCGCTGATGAACGGGTTCTGGATGGGCGTGGCGGTGCTCTTCGTACTCACCTGCTCCAACGTGATCATCTCGCTCCTGCGCAACTTCATCCCGGGGCCCATCCGCATTCCCTGCTTCATCGTGGTCATTGCCACCTTTGTGACCATCGTGCAGCTGACCATGAACGCCTATCTGCCCGCCATGTACGATATCCTCGGCATTTTTGTTCCACTGATCGTAGTTAACTGCATCATTCTGGCCCGGGCCGAGGCGTTTGCCTCTAAGCGCGGGGTACTGAGCGCCGCCGCCGACGGGCTGGGCATGGGCATCGGCTTTACCGTGGCCCTGATGATCCTAGGTGGCGTCCGGGAGTTTTTGGGCACCGGTGATCTGGTGTTCAACGGCCGGGCCCTGCTGGGACGGGTCTGGTTTGAGCCCGCCGTCGTCATGATCATGCCGCCCGGCGCCTTTATTGCCATGGGATTAGTCCTGGCGCTTCTGAACGCGCTGGGGAACCGGGGTAAGTCCCGGGCCAAGACCCGCTGAGTATCGGGGGGTAGAGCATGGAGATCATCGCCATCCTGCTAGGTGGCATCTTAGTCAACAACCTCGTCTTCGCGCAGTTTCTGGGGCTGTGCCCGTTCGTCGGAGTGTCCAGGCAGGTGGACATGGCCGCCGGCATGAGCCTGGCGGTAGTGTTCGTGATGACCTTGGCCGCGGCGGTGACGGCGGCATTGAACGTCCTCATCCTGCAGCCCTTCCAGATCCAATACCTGGAGACGGTCATGTTCATCCTGGTCATTGCCGCCCTGGTGCAGTTTGTAGAGACCTTCTTGCGCAAGGCCAGCCCGGTGCTGCACCGGGCTTTGGGCATCTACCTGCCGCTTATCACGACCAACTGCGCCGTGCTGGGGGTCTCCCTCATCAGTGTCAGGAGGGGTTACGGCATCGGCCTGTCGGCAGTCAACGGATTGGCCGGCGCGCTGGGCTGGAGCCTGGCCATCATCTTGTTTGCCGGAGTCAGGGAGCGGCTGGAACTATCCGAAGTTCCCGAGTCGCTGCGAGGTTTTCCGCTGGCGCTCATATCCACCGGCCTGATGGCCTTGGCCTTTCTCGGTTTCCAAGGACTGTTCAGGTTCGTTTTCCAGCGGTAGCAGGAGGTGTTGGGCGTGCTTCCGGCCATCCTTAGCCTGGCGGCGATGGGGTTCATCTTCGGGGGTCTTTTGGCCTTTGCCGGGCAGAAGTTCGCCGTGGCTGAGGACCCGAAGCTCGAAGAAGTCAACGCCATTTTGCCGGGTGCCAACTGCGGCGGTTGCGGCTACCCCGGCTGCCGCAGTTTCGCCGAAGCGGTAGCCGCGGGCCGGGCTCCCGTGGACGGTTGCCCGGTGGGCCGGGCCCAGCTGACCCAGGCACTGGCGGCCATCATGGGCGTAAAGGTGACCTCCAGCGATCCCCTGGTGGCGCGAGTGTACTGCCAGGGGCGGGAGGGCGTAGCCCTGGATAAGGCCGGCTATCGCGGGTTTGCCGACTGCGCGGCCGCAGCCTCCCTGTCCGGCCGCGGGGCTAAAGCTTGTCCTGCCGGGTGCCTGGGCCTGGGCACTTGCCAGCGCGCCTGCAAGTTTGACGCCATCACCATGCGGGACGGCGTGGCCGTGGTGGACATAGAAGCTTGTACCGCATGCGGCCAGTGCGTCAAGTCCTGCCCCAAGGACCTGATCATCATGGCCCCTAAAGCCAAGCCCGTGCATGTACTGTGCCTGAATACCGAACGGGGAGCCGTTGCCCGCAAGCACTGCCAGGTAGCCTGCATCGCCTGCCGGGCCTGCGTGCGGGTGTGCCCTCCCGGTGCCATCACCGTCGATAATAACCTGGCCACCATCGACTACCGGCTCTGTGATGGTTGCGGAGCATGCGTGGAAAAATGTCCCACCCATTGCCTGGTGCGGGAGACTGACCCTACCCTGGCCGCGGCTGCATCCTGATATCCTCCGCGACGAGAGGCGGCAAAATCAGGCCGTTTCCGGCATTCCCAGAGACGAGCAGCCCAGCGGATTTGCAGGCGAACGTGCCCTTGTGATATGGTTCCAGCAGAGGCGAAGGTGGTATGGCGAGCACGCGTCAGCGAAGGCCCCTTTCCCGCAAACTGGCCGGGTTCTGGTTGTCGGTCTTGGCGCTGGCCATCCCGACCTATTTCATCTTTTGGCCACGCCCGCCGGCGGCCGAGCCCCTAGAACGCACGGAGTTCATGATGGACACCCTCGTGACCATCACCTACTTCCACCCCGCACACCTGCCGGCGGTGGAGGCCGCCTTGGCGGCCATGCGCGGCGTTGAATTGAGGATGAGCGCCCACCTGGAGACATCAGAGGTCTCTGCCATCAACCGTGCCGCGGGCATCCACCCGGTCCGGGTGTCCCTCGATACGCTGGCCACCATCCGGCTGGGACTGGAAGTGGGCCGGCTGACCGGCGGTGCCTTCGACATCACCATCAAGCCTCTGATGGATCTTTGGGGAATTGGCAGGAGGGGGGACCAGCTGCCCTCTCCCCAGGCCGTCGAAGAGAAGCGACGCCTGGTCGACTACCGGCGGGTGCGCGTCGATGAGGCGAGGCGCGAGGTCATGCTGGAGCAGGCCGGCATGGCGCTGGATCTGGGCGGAATTGCCAAGGGGCATGCTGTGGACACCGCGGCGCGGGTGCTCTCGGAACACGGGGTGACCGGGGCGCTGATTAACGCCGGCGGCGATATCTTTGCCCTGGGCCAAAGGGCCCGCGGGAGAGCCTGGCGCATCGCCGTGCAACATCCCAGAAGGTCCGCGGATTTCATCGCCATCCTGGAGCTACGGAACATCGCCATCGTCACCTCCGGGGACTACCAGCGCTTTATCGACGTGGAAGGCAGGCGCTACCATCACATCCTGGACCCCCGGACGGGCGCTCCCTCCCGGGGACTGGTGTCCGCCACCACGGTGGCCAACAGCGCCGCCGTGGCCGATGCCTGGTCCACGGCGCTCTTCGTGTTGGGCCCGGAACGGGGGCTGGAGCTGGTCCGGCAGGTAGCCGGCTTGGAAGGACTGGTGGTGACGCCGGAAGGAGGCGTGAGCTACACACCGGGGCTACGCGGCAAAGTGCAGGTTATGCCCTGGTGAGCCCAGGTAGACGTGCCGGTGATTGGTTAGAATCCATAACAGGAAACCCGGCGGCCGGGGGCGAACTGCTTGTTTCGACCAGCTGTGAGGGGGAGCATCATGAACCGTCGGAGAGGTTTCTGGGTCTTGCTGTTCATGTTGCTGTTCGGCGCCGTTGCCGGTAGTGCCGTCGCTCAAGCTTTGGGCCAGGTCCTGCCGCTTTTGACCCGGGGGATTATCATCGGCATTCCGGCACCCATGGCGTTCGACCTTGACGTGCTCAGCTTCTCGCTGGCGATGACCATCACCATCAATCTGGGAGGAGCCCTGGGTATCCTCGCGGCGCTCTTCCTATACCGGCGCTGACGGGGGTCCAAAGTGCGGCACCTGGTTTTGGCTTCATCCTCGCCCAGGAGAAGGGCACTTTTACAGCAAGTGGGAGCGAGTTTCTCGGTGGACCCCAGTGAAGCGGATGAGTGCTTCCGGGAAGGGGAACCCCCCCGGGACGCCGCCAGGCGTCTCGCCCTGGAGAAGGCCGCCGCCGTCGCCAAGCGCTATGCGGGCGCCCTGGTGCTCGGAGCGGACACCGTGGTGACTACCGGCCAGACCATCCTGGGTAAGCCTGCCGGCCCGGCCGAGGCCGTTGCCATGCTGGATAGCTTGGCCGGAAGAGAGCACCGGGTGATCACGGGACTGGCCCTGTGGGACACCGGGACCGGGCGGTGGCGGGTGGATGCTGAGGAAAGCCGGGTATGGATGCGTCCGTTCTCCCCGGCCGAGCGGGACAGGTACGTGGCCACCGGTGAACCCCTGGGGAAAGCGGGGGGCTATGCCATCCAGGGCAAGGGTGCCCTTTTGGTGGAACGGGTGGAAGGGTGTTTCTTCAACGTGGTGGGCCTGCCTCTGGCCCGGCTCGCCGCCATGCTGAAGGAATTTGGCGTGACGTTGCTTTAGCTTGCTTCTCTACCGGGCGGGGGCGCCGGTCGAGAGGTGGTCGGGTATGGACGGGTTGGAGTATCGCACCACCATGCGCGGCATGCCCGCCGGCGAGCGGCCGCGCGAGCGGTTGATGGCGCTGGGGAGTCGCGTGCTCACTGACCCCGAGCTGGTGGCCATCTTGCTGGGTAGCGGAACGCGGTCCCAGACGGCCCTGGAGGTGGCCAAGTGCCTTTTGCAGCGGGGCGGCCTGCGAGTCTTGGCCCAGGATTCCGTGGAGGAACTGGCGCACCAGCACGGCATCGGGGAGGCGCGGGCGTGCGTCCTGAAGGCGGCGGTGGAGATCGGCCGGAGGCTCACCACGTCGAGTGCCGAGCGCACCACCATCCGGTCGCCCGGGGATGTGGGCGACCTGTTGATGGAGGACATGAGGTACCTGGACCGGGAGCATTTCCGCATTGTGATGCTGAACACGAAAAACCAGGTCCTGGCCGTGGAATCGGTGGCCGTTGGCAGCCTTAATGCCGCCATCGTCCATCCTCGCGAGATCTTCAAGTCGGCCATCTCGCGGAGCGCCGCCGCCGTGGTCCTGGTTCACAACCACCCTAGTGGCGACCCCACGCCCAGCCAGGATGACATCCAGATCACCAGGCGGCTGGTGGACGCCGGGAGGCTCCTGGGTATCGAGGTACTGGATCACGTGGTCATCGGCGACAATCGCTACCTCAGTTTGCGTACCACCCGGACGGACTGGTGACGAGAAAGGGGACGCGCTGCCGTGATGAACTTCCTACATAGCATCTTCTCCCGGGATATCGGCATTGATCTGGGCACGGCCAACACCGTAGTGCACGTGCGAGGCAAAGGTATCGTGCTGCAGGAACCGTCGGTGGTGGCCATGCAGAGCGACACCAAGGCCATCTTGGCCGTGGGCAGCGAGGCCAAGCAGATGATCGGCCGCACCCCGGGAAACATCGTAGCCATTCGCCCCATGAAGGATGGGGTGATCGCCGACTTCGACGTAACCCAGCTCATGCTGCGGTATTTCATAGCCAAGGCTCAGAGTCGCACCCTACTCAAACCCCGAGTAGTGGTGGCGGTACCCTCCGGGGTGACTCAGGTGGAGCGCCGGGCGGTGCTGGATGCCGCCATCCAGGCCGGGGCCCGGGAAGCCTATCTTATTGAGGAACCTATGGCCGCGGCCATCGGCGTGGGACTACCGGTACATGAACCCATGGGCAACATGGTCGTGGACATCGGTGGCGGCACCACCGAGGTGGCAGTGATCTCCCTGGGAGGCATCGTCAATACCCGCTCCATCCGGGTGGCCGGAGACGAGATGGACGAGGCCATTATCAACTACATCAAGCGCACGTACAGTCTGATGATCGGAGAGCGGACCGCCGAAGAAGTGAAGATCCGGATCGGTTCCGCCGTGCCGGTCAACGACGGTGAGACCATGGAAGTGCGGGGCCGGGACCTGATTACCGGGCTACCCAGGTTTCACGTGGTCTCCGCTGAGCAAGTTCGCAAAGCCCT
>DMHJ01000221.1:0-3012 GCA_003449495.1 Clostridiales bacterium UBA8153 | reverse complement strand
ATCATGGACCGGGGTATCATCATGACCGGCGGCGGGTCTTTGCTGCGGGGCCTTGAGAATCTGGTCCAGGCCGAGACCGGCATGCCCGTGCACATTGCCGAAGAACCTTTGCTGTCGGTGGTCAGGGGTACGGGCAAGGCCTTGGAGGAGATCGAAACCCTGAGGAAGGTACAGGTGACCACCAAGAAACTCGCATGAGTCCGCACGAGAGGCGTGTATCCATGTTCAAACGCCTGGTCCGGCAACGGTACGCTCTATCGGCAGTAGCGGTGGTGGTCATTACCGTGGCGGTGCTGAGCCTGACGGCACACCAGCGCCACCAGTTGACACTGCTGGAGCGTTGGCTCCAGGACACCTTGGCTCCGGTACAGCAGGCTTTGTTCCGGGCCGGCAAGGGCGTTGACCGCGAGCTGGAGCGCTGGAGGGCGGTGCGGTCGTTCTGGGTCGAGCATGAGGCGTTGTCGGAGCAGGCCTCCCGGGTGGATGAACTCCAGCACCGGCTCGCCGAGCTGGTGGCCGAGAACCAGCGGTTGCGGGAGCTGATCGGGTTCGCCGAGACCTTGCCCGGCGAGTATGTCGCGGCCCTGGTGATCGGCCGCAACCCGGATAACTGGTTCCAGACCATCACCATCAACCGGGGTCGGGCCCACGGCATCGGTCCCAACGACCCGGTGGTGGTCAGTAAGGGGCTGGTGGGCAGGGTCACCACCGTGTCGGAGCATGCGGCTACGGTCATGCTCATCCTGGATCCGGAGAGTGGGGTGGCCGCCATGGTCCAAAGGACCCGGGACACCGGGGTAGCCCTGGGCGTGGCCGGTGATGACCGTCACCTTCACCTGCGTATGTTTTTCCGGGAGGCCGCCGTGGAACCCGGGGATGTCATCACCAGTTCGGGGCTTTCCCACCTGTTTCCCAAGGGCCTCCGCATCGGTGTGGTGGTCGGCGTCTCCCTTGACCACGCCGGGCTGGTCAGGACCGCCCAGGTCCGGCCGGCCGTCGATTTCGACCGGTTGGAGGAAGTGCTGGTGATCCGGGGCTTGCGGAGGGCAGGCCCGTGAGCAGGCTCGCCCGCGACGGGGTGGTGGCAGCTCTGGCTTTTCTCCTGCTGGCGGCTGCAGAGCGGGCGGTGGTCCAGCACCTGCAGGTAGGCGGGGTCAAACCGGATCCGTTGTTGGTTGTGAGCGTTTGGTACGGCTCTGCGCGGGGGGTACCGGCCGGGATCGCCCTGGGTTTTGGGACGGGCATGGCCCGGGACATCCTGGCCGGGAGGTACGTGGGCCTCAGTGCCCTGACCCGGGGCTTGATGGGTGCCGGGGCCGGCTTGCTGCACCGGAGCGTGTACGGAAACCGTATCCTTATACTGCCTGCCCTCACCTTCGCCGCCAGCACGCTCACAGACGGCGTTTTCTTGATGGTACTCGGAGCTCTCAGCGTGCGGGTCTTCCGGACGCTGATCCTGCCGGCGGCTCTATACAATGCCATGCTGGCGTTCTGCCTCTACTCACTATACCGGATACTGGGTCGCAGGTGGCGGGTGTTCACCCCGGCCGAGCCGCCGTGGGATGCGAGGTGAGGCCGTCTTGGAGGAAGTAGATGAGTTTACCAGTACCAGGCTCAGGCGGAGCCTGGTCGTCATCGTGGTGTTGTTTGCCGTGGTGATCTTTCGCTTGGGTCACCTGCAGCTGGTCATGGGCCAGTACTACTTAGAGCTGTCCGACGGCAATCGCGTGCGCACTATGGAAAGTCCGGCCCCGCGAGGTCAGATCATCGACCGGCACGGAGAGGTGGTGGCCACTAACCGGCCGGCCTTCAGCGTGTCCCTGTTGTACCTGGGAGCGCCGGCGGCCCGGACGGCCGTTCCCGTGCTGGCCGCCATCCTGGGCATGGATGAAGCGGCGATCTGGGCCCGCATCCGGGCGCAGAGCAACCGCCTATACCAGCCGGTGCGCATCCGCAGCGACATCTCGCCTGCCGTGCATTCCCAGCTGGAAGAACGCCGCGGCGAACTGCCGGGCGTGATCATCCAACCCGAGCCGGTACGCTACTATCCATTCGGAGCCACGGCCGCTCACCTGCTTGGGTACGTCCACCGGATCACTGCCCAGCAGCTGGCCCAGCCCGCCTTCGCCCAGCATCTGCCCGATGCCATCGTGGGTCAGTACGGTCTGGAGGTAGGCTACGAGCGGTATCTGGCCGGGCAAAGCGGGGGCAGGCAAGTGGAGGTGGATGCCCGGGGACGTTATCGCCGGACGCTCAGAACCGTCGAGCCCGTGCCGGGGTTCACCCTCCACCTTACCATCGACGTCAGGCTACAGCGGGACATCGAGGAGATGCTGGCGGGCCAGTTAGAGCTTTTGCGCAACCGGAGAGGCGAGCCCATGCTCAACGCCCGGGCCGGTTCGGTAGTGGTCCTGGATGTGCATACCGGAGCGGTGCTGGCCATGGTCACCCACCCTCAATACGATCCCAACGAATTTGCCGGTGGGATTTCCCAGGCCCGGTTCGACGAGCTCCAGCGGCTGTTCGCCTTTGTGCACCGTTCGGTGGCCAGCACCTACCCTCCCGGTTCCGCCTTCAAGATGGCGGCTGCTTTGGCCGGCCTGGAAACCGGCGCCATCTCCCGGTCAGAGCGGATCTTGTGCACGGGAAGGCACTGGCTGGTCCCCACCCTGGCCTGCTGGGTGACGGAGGGTCATGGTCACGTCAACGTAGAAGAAGCCCTCGCCGTCTCCTGCAACGTGTTCTTCTACGAGGTCGGCCGGCGGGTGGGGGTTGATGCCATTGCCCGCTACGCTGCCCAGGTGGGGCTGGGGAGTCTGACCGGCATTGACCTGCCCAACGAGCAGCCGGGCATCCTGCCTACTACCGCATGGAAGCGGGACAGGTTCAGAGAGGAACCCCAGTTCTTCGTGGCCGAGCATATGATGGCCGCCATGGGCCAAGGTTTTCACCGGTACACTCCGCTGCAGATGGCGGTGTTCGCGGCCACCTTGGCCACGGGAAACCGGTACC
>DMHJ01000188.1:1003-6059 GCA_003449495.1 Clostridiales bacterium UBA8153 | reverse complement strand
CCTCATGGACATGGGAAAATTGTGGTTTCCAGCGCCCTTTGACCCTCTCCATGGGCCTGCACGCACTGCCCCCCGCTGAGGCCGTCACGGCCTTACGGAACTTGCAGGCTTACTGCCTTGGCCCGCTCCTTATCCTGGACTGGGCCCGTAGTCCATCCTGCCGGCTCTTGCGCCGGCTACTGGAGCTGGCGGAGCGAGCCGAGGGCAGCTGCTACCGGGAGTATATGACCTGGGGGCCGGAACGGATGTTTGCCGCCTCAGGCTGGCGGATAGAGGAACAACAGGAACTGGACGGCCTGGTCACCTCATGGCGTCTGGAGTGGTGAGTTCGGCTTCCGCGCGACCGGCCCACCGCTTCCTGCCCGGTCGTACCGGGAGCACCGTCGCCAACCACGAGACGGCAGTAGCTACACCGGCGTCCCAGCTTCCCCGGTGGTCCGCCCACCGGCGCCGGTCATTCCGCTGGGGAATCCCGGTACCCGCGGCACGCCGGGACCGGGCACCACCTCCCGGATGACGAGGGGTACCGACTTCCGGCAGACCCCGGGACCGGCTACCGGAGGTCAGACCAAAGTGCCCGGGCACAGGATGGACAGCTCATCCCGGCATTCTCCCCCTTGCAGGTAGAGGCGGGGAACGCGCAGGGCGATTTTCCCCAAGAGCTCACCCGTGCTCACTCCGCACTGCTGGGCCAGCTCCATCGGGGTGATGGTGTGGCTGTCCTGGGTGCCCATGACCACCACTTCATCGCCTACCTGCACCTCAGGCCCTCCGGTGGTGTCCACCATGGCGAAATCAGTGCAAAGACCCAGAAGGCGACACCAGGCCCCGCGGATGAGGACTCCTGCTTTGGCCACTCCCGCGATCATCAGCCCATCGCTCCAGCCCATGCTCAAGACGGCCACGGTGGTCTCCCGCTCCACCCGGTGGCGGAAGTTGTAGCCGATGTGCCATCCGGGTGGCAGCACCTTGACCAAGGCCACCGTGGTCTTCAAGGACAGGACCTGGGTTACCTCGGGCCCGCCGGTCACGTGCTTGATGCCGTAGAGGAGCCCGCCAACGCGAACCTGCTCCAAGTGCATGTGGGGGAAGCGGGCGGCGGCCGAAGAAGCGGCCAGGTGACGCCGGACTCCGGCGGGGAACGCAGAGACAAACTCCACAAACCTGCCATACTCCAACCGGTTGTGCTCCTCACTGGCGGTGGCGGCGCTGAGATGGCTGCCTACCCCCTCCAGCTGGATGGTGGGAGCTAGCCGGAGGGCGGCGGCGGCCGCCACCGGGCCCTGTCCGGGCAAAAAGCCCATGCGGCCCAACCCTACGTCCACTTCAATATGGTAGGGCAAGCGGCGGCCTAAGCGCAGAGCGAGCCGGCTCAACTCTTCCATGCCCGCCACTTCCGAAATCAGGGGCACCAGCCGGTACTCGGCCAGGACCGGGTACTGCTTGGGCAATGCCGGACCGATCAGCATGATCCCGGCGTCCAGGCCGGCCCGCCTCAGCTGGATCCCCTCTTCCACCGTGGCTACGGCAAACTGGCGGCAACCCACCCGCCGCAAGGCGCGGGAGGTGGCCAGCGCGCCGTGCCCGTAGGCCTCGCTCTTGACCACGGCGACAACTTCCGACGGCGCTACATGCCGCTGTACGGCGTGGTAGTTTTCCACCAGATGATCGAGGTTGACCTCGAACTTGGTGAGGGGCTTTGTTCTCAGGACCATTCGCCTCCCTAGTTCACGATCCGGTGTACCCGGCTCTCTGGTGGTGAGACTTCCGCGGCAGGCCAGCTCCCTCCTGCCTTGCCGCGCCTTACAGGCCCCAGGCCGGCGCAAGATACGGGAACGGACCGCCTGCGATATCTGGGCCGTTGCCGCCGCTGGACGTGGCTCCCCGGTGGAGATGCTGCCCGCCAGACACCATCGCCGCGACCCGGCGGCAGGCCCGGCTACCCATCGGCGGGCCCCACCGCCGGCAGGCGCCCAACTGCCAGACTCAGTGAGTCACGGGCCCGGACCATCCGGCCACCGAGTGGCGGATATCCAACCCCCGGCGCTTCAGTTCCCCCAGGAGTGGCGCAACGGGCACCTCCATGGGGGTGATGACCCCGTGCCGGGCAATCTGCCCGGACAGGATCATTTGGGCGCCCACGCTCATCGGGAAACCCACCGTACGGCTCATGGCCGAGAATCCGGTAGCCGGATCCCGCCGGTCTATGAGCTGGTAGGTGATCTCCAGCGGCCGGCCGTGCTTGATACCGCGGGCCACGACCACCACCAGTGCCATGTCCCGCTCGGTGGGTCCGTAGTTGAACTGCTCCTGGGATGACAGTAGCGCGGCCACAAACTCCAAGGGTTTCACCGGGCCCGACGGAGTCACCACCGGAGCTTCCGACAGGAACCCCGCTCCGGCCATCTTCTCCCAGAATGCGCAGTGGCCCGCCCACCGGCAAGTGTAGCGGCCTGCCTCTTTGACGGTATGGGTGATGCCGAACATGCGGGCGTAGTGCACCGCATCGCCGTTGGCAAAGCACTCTACCGGTTCTTCCAGCGCGTCCAGGCGGAGATGGTGGGTGTGCGACGGGCTGAACAGCCGGTCGGCCGGGATCTGGACCGGCTTACCTCCCCGGATGACCTGGGCCGGGCGGGCGTACGAGTTCAGCAGTCCGGCCACGGACCAGCTGAACTTGTACCGCAAAGGATTGGAAGCGTCCACCCACTGGGGAATGCCGGCCCCATACGTTAACAGCTCGTGCACTTCATCCAGCTGGCGGATGGCCTCCATGCCGCACACCAGGTCAATCCCGGGGTCGAGTCCGAACTCGGGCAAAATGGTAATGCCCTTGTTCTTGGCCTCAGCGTCCAGCAGCCCCAACCGGTGCTCGAACTCCCGGTCTTCGGGGCCGCTGTCGCCACGTGGCTGGTAGAGATACATGGAGCTGATCAGGCTCACACCGGTGCTGGCCGCCAGCGCGGCCGTGGGGAAGGCCAGACTACCCGGTAGAAGCTCGACCACCACGTCGGACCGCCGCATGAGGCCGGCCACTTTCTCCCGGTCCGACGCATCCAGGCATACAAAGCGGGCCTTGCCTCCAGGCTGGTCTTCCACCAGCCCCCGGGCCTGCGGGTTGGCATCCACGGCCACCACCTCGGCCACCAGCGGGCTCTGCACCAGATCGTGCAGGGCCACCCGGCCTTGCATGCCCACGCCCAAAAGCAGCACTGATTTCCCGCTCACGGTCATCCCCCCTCCGGTATGCCCAGGCATCCAGCCGCTTGAAAGTTCGCCAGGAAACATGGGGGCTCCTGCCCCATATCCCGCCTGGCCGGCCCACGGCCGCGGGTGCCGCCCTCGCCAGCAGCATGCAGACCCGGGGTCAGACTTTCACCAGCTTCCATCTGCCCCCCCTGAATCTCATGAGCACCAGGAAGGCCCGCAGCCACTGATCGGCGTTGACCGCCAGCCACACGCCCACCAGGCCGAGCCCAAGACTTTGGACCAGGAAGTATGCCAGGCCGATCCGGAGGGTCCACATGCCGGCAAAGGTGATATACAGCGGGTACCGGGTGTCGCCGGCACCCCGCAGGGCCCCGGCGATGATGGAGTAGAAGCCCATGGCGGGCTGGGCGAAGGCCGCCAGCCGCAGTATGAGCCGGCCCATGCCTATGATCTGGGGATCGGCGGAATACAGCCTCACCAGTTGTGACCCAAACAGGAAGAACACGGCACCCAGCGCCGCCATGATACCCACCCCCAGCCGGCTGGTAGCCCGGGCGTAGTCCGTCGCCAGCTCTGGATCCCGCGCTCCCAAGCTCTTGCCCACCAGGGCGGTAGCGGCCATGGCAAAGCCAAACCCGGCCATGAAGGAGATCGAGGTAATGTTCACGGAGATCTGGTGGGCGGCAAAAGCGACGGTACCCAAGGTCATCACCAGCCGGACGAATATCGTCATGCCGAAGGTCATGAGAAACTGCTCCAAGGCAGCGGGGACGCCCACGATGAGCAGTCTCCGGAGCATGGAGGTATCGAGCCTGAACTTGAGCGACCGGATGTGTATACCGCACTTCCCGGAGAGGAGCACACCGAGGTAGGTGACCATGATCACGGCCTGGGAAGCGATGATGCCCACCCCCACGCCGGTCACGCCCAGGGCGGGGAGTCCCCACCGGCCGGGTACCAGCAGCCAGATGATGAGCACGTTGATTACCGCTCCGGCGCTGCCTACCTTGAAGGGAGTCCGGGTATCCCCGGAACCCCGTAACGAGGCCGCCAGGCAGAGGCTCACGCTCTGGAACACGGCGGCGACCATGACCATGCGAAAGTACCCGGTGGCCTGGGCCAGCACGGCGGCTTCCGCGCCCATCAGCGCCAGGACTCCGGGAGCCAGAGCGATGCCGGCGGATGACACGATTACCGACACCAACAGCGAAAACATCACCGCCTGCTTGATGGCCCCCTCGGCCAGGTCGCGCTCGCACGCCCCGGTGAATTGCGCAACCAGCGTGGTGGTACCGGCTCCAAACGCCCAAAACGCAGACTGCAATAGCCAGTGCAACTGGTTGGTGACGCCGACGGCGGCGATGGCGCTGGCACCCAGCGTCCCGACGATCATCAGTGCGGCCATCTGGACGACGGTGAACAGGAGTTGCTCGGCAATGGCGGGAATCGCCAGCGTCAATACGCTGCGATTCAGGTCTTTCCGGTTACCCGCGACCTTCTCGACCAGATAGGGAGGGATGGGCTCAGGGAGAGCTTCCGGTACCGCCGGACCGGTGGTCTCTTGGGCAGCGGTCATCAATTTCACCTTCTGTAGTTGGCCTAGGTAAAGCCTTGTTTCGGCACTCGCAGCATCTACTTAGACGTCAGCCAGCTTTCCACCTGCTTGCCACTGGATTCCTCCGGGTCGGAGCCGGCCCGGTCTACGTGCATCGCCCGGAGGAGGTAAGTTGGTGGAAGCCGGGCCGGGGCCTGACGGTCCCGGCGGACCATCGTACGGCGTTACGGCGACATCGTGCATAAGTGCTGCAAAGCACGGGAGAAGGCAAAATGCAGCGGTTGCCTACCC
>DMHJ01000188.1:0-594 GCA_003449495.1 Clostridiales bacterium UBA8153 | reverse complement strand
ATCTGAACCGCGCAGCTGGCAGTGAGGGCAGAGCACCACCTTCGTACTCTCGCTTCGTAGTGGCCAGAGCCGGATTCGTGGTGACTGGGTCTCCATTTGACTCAGGTTGACACTAGATGTAGTATTTTGTGCCCAGGAGTTGATCGACTTCCTGTTCAAGGGCAAACAGACGGTGGAAAAGGCAAGGCTCCACACCGACCGGCTGGAACCGCAAGAGCTGGCGCGCCTGGCAAAACGGTACACTGAGGTGCTCGCCCGCAGCCGGGCGGAGCACCCTCTCCCGACTGTTCCCCGTCCCGCCGGCTGGCGCGGCAGACGCGTGCAGACGCCGGCCCAAAACCTGCTCAACCGACTGGAGCGATACCGCCCCGCGGTGCTCACTGTCCTGACACAACTTCCGGGTGCCCTTCGACAACAACCTGGCGGAGCGCGACCGGCGCATGGTCAAGGTGCAGCAGAAGATCTCCGGCACCTTTCGGAGCTTGGCCGGTGCACAGGCCTTCTGCCGCATCCACGACCACATGTCGACCGTGCACAAGCGGGGCCACGTGGTCCTGGCGGCGCTCGAAGCCTGGTTCCGGGGCTAGCCGTTCC
>DMHJ01000175.1:2957-8739 GCA_003449495.1 Clostridiales bacterium UBA8153 | reverse complement strand
GGTGGTAACGGGATGGGTAGACGCCTTCCGCGAACAGCTCCTGGTCCCAGCCCCACCCCAGGATCCAATCCCCCGGGGACATGGCCGCCGCCCGCCGCCGCACCAGGTCCTGGAGCTGGGCGATGGATCTAACCTGTGACAGTTCCAGCTGCACCAGGGTGTGGCCGAAGGCCAGCAGGTGCAGGTGACTGTCGATGACGCCGGGGAGGGCCGTGCATTGGCCCAAGTCCACGGTACGGGTGTGGGGTCCCGCGTATTCCCCG
Source organism: Clostridiales bacterium UBA8153 (assembly GCA_003449495.1). Taxonomy (GTDB): domain Bacteria; phylum Bacillota; class Sulfobacillia; order UBA8153; family UBA8153; genus UBA8153. The sequence continues at coordinate 8,476 of DMHJ01000175.1, read as the reverse complement.
ATCTCCCGGTTGCCGCCCGCGGCCAATACCCGGCCGGACTTGACGGCCAGCGCCTCTACGGGTTCTCGGCCCGGGACCAGGGTGTGAATGGTTCCATGCTTGAGGATAAGATCGGCGCGCACACTCATCCCGCCCTTTCCTGTTAATGGCCGGCTATCTACAGTGCGGCCCGGCGGGCGTACGCCCGGGCCTACAGGCCCGAGTCCAGGGCCCGGTTCACGGCGGCCTGGGCCAGTACCTGGGTGGGATCTACCACCGGGCACGCTACCTGGTCGGGGCCTAAGATCAGCGGTAGCTCGGTACACCCCAAGATCACCAGCCCGGCTCCCTGGCTCACCAGCTCCTGCACCGCACTTCGGCTCAGTTCCCGGGCCCGGGCATGCTTCCCCGCCTTCACCAGATAGATGGCCTGCATGACGGCATCCTGCCCGGCCGGCTGGGGAGAGAGCACCTCCACCCCTACCGCCTGCAGAACCTGGGGATACAGACCCGTCCGGACCGTTCCCGTGCTGGCCAGCAGCCCGGCCCTCTGCACTGCCGGGTAGGCCCGGTGGATATAGGCCGCCGTTTCCTCCATGATGTGCAGGATGGGCACGGTGACGGCCTCTTGCAGGGTACGGTGGAAGTAGTGGGCGGTGTTGCACGGGATGACCAGGAAGGAGGCACCGGCGCCCACCAGGTTGTGGGCGGTCCTTACCAGCTCGGGGAAAGGGTCCGGGCCGGTGCCGAGAAGGTAGCGGGTGCGGTCGGGTATGGCCGGATTGCAGTCGACGATCACCCGCAGGTGATCCTGATCCTGGGCGGCCGGGGTGGCCCGTATGATCTTGTAGAACAGGTCGGCGGTGGCCTCGGGCCCCATACCGCCCAGTATGCCGATGATGCCTCTAGAGATGGGCTCCCCTCCCCTACTGCCGGCTTGCAGCTACGCGCCGGCGCAACTCCGTCTGACCACTTGGGCACAGCGCCGGCAAAGCGCCGGGTGCTCGGGATCGTGGGCTACCGACTGGCAAAATACCCAGCAACGCTCGCATTTCTCTCCATCTGCCTTTTCCACCAGTACGGAAACCCCGGCCTCCACATCCCCCAGCCCCGTAGCGGGAGGGATCTCCCCGGGCGAGGCCAGCCTTACCCCGGATACGATGAACAGGTTGGGCAAAAAAGCGCGACACTCATGCAAGAGCTGGTGCCGGGAAGGGTCTGCGTATAGCGTGACCTTGGCCTCCAGGGACGACCCGATGCGGTGCTCCGCCCGCTCCAGCTCCAAGGCCCGGGATACCGCCTTTCTCACCGGCAGCAGTTGCCCCCAGCGTTCGTGGCGGGCCGCATCCAGGTACTCCCCACGCACCGCCGGCCACGCCGCCAGCAGTACCGACTCGGGCTCGCCGGGTAAGCGCGGGAGCTGGCTCCAGACTTCCTCGGCGGTGTGCGGCATGACCGGCGCTAGCAGGCGCACCAAGGCGCCAGCGACCTGGTAGAGCACGTGCTGGGCCGCCCGGCGCTCCCGGGAGTCCTGACCCAAGGTGTAGAGGGTATCCTTGAGCACGTCCAAGTACAAGGCGCTCATGTCCACGGCGCAGAAGTTGTGGATGGTGTGGTAAACCAAATGGTAGTCGTAGGCTTGGTAGCTGGCGGTGACCTCCCGGATTAGCCGCTGCAGGTTCTCCCGGGCCCAAAGATCCAGCTCGGACAGCCAGTCGTCGGGCACCGCGTGTTCTACCGGATCATAATCGTAGAGATTACCCAGGATAAAACGCAGGGTGTTCCGGATCTTCCGGTAGCCTTCCGCCAGCTGCTTCAGGATGTCCGGGGACACCCGGATGTCCTGCTTGTAGTCGGAAGAGGCCACCCAGAGCCTGAGGATATCGGCACCGTACTGGCCGATGACCTCCTGGGGCGACACGATATTCCCCAGGGACTTGGACATCTTGCGGCCCTCACCGTCTACCACGAAGCCGTGGGTCAGTACCGCCCGGTAGGGGGCCCGGCCCCGGGTGGCCACGGCGGTGAGCAGGGAGGACTGGAACCAGCCCCGGTGCTGGTCCGAGCCTTCCAGGTACAGGTCGGCGGGCCAGCCCAGCTCCGGGTTGGCCGCCATGGCGGCGGCGTGCGAGGACCCGGAATCGAACCACACGTCCATGATGTCCTTTTCCTTGTCGAAGCCGGAGCCCCCACACCGGTCGCAGCTGGCACCCTCCGGCAGGAACTCGAGGGCCTCCCGGGCAAACCAGGCGTCGGACCCCTCCTGCTGGAAGATCCGGGCCACGCTGTCGATGGTCTCCCGGTTCATGAGGATGGCGCCGCATGCCCGGCAGTAGAAGGCGGGGATGGGCACGCCCCAAGCACGCTGGCGGGAGATGCACCAGTCGTCGCGGTCGGCCACCATGTTGAAGATGCGCTCGCGCCCCCAGGATGGGATCCAGGTGACCTCATCGATGGCGGCCAAGGCCCGGTCGCGGAACCCGGCCACCGAAGCGAACCACTGCTCGGTGGCGCGGTAGAGCAAGGGCTCCTTGCACCGCCAGCAGTGGGCGTACTGGTGCCGGAGCCGGCCCCGGCCCAAAAGCGCGCCGGCCCGGGCCAGAGCTTCTACAATCACCGGGTTGGCCCGGTCGTAACGCAGCCCGGCAAAAGGACCGGCCGCCCCGGTGAACACCCCCCGATCGTCCAAGGGGTTGAGCACGGGCAAGCCGTAGCGGGCGCCCAGTTCAAAGTCTTCGTGCCCGTGGCCGGGAGCGGTGTGCACGCACCCGGTGCCTTCCTCCAGGGTAACGTGGTCACCCAGAACCAGTAGGGAACCGCGCGGGTAGAGGGGATGGCGGCATACCAGTCCCTCGAGCTCTGTCCCCCGGAAACTTCTCAGCACCTGCCCGCCCTCTAATCCCACGGCGGCCAGGGCCGGAGCGGCCAGCTCGGCGGCCAGCAGTAGCGGGCCCGCGGCGGTAGCCACCAGCCGGTATTCGGCCTCCGGGTGCAGGGCAATGGCCAGGTTGGCCGGTATGGTCCAGGGTGTGGTGGTCCAGATCACCACCCGCGCGTCCGCAGGCAAACGGTCCTTGCCGTCTTCCACGCCGAACGCTACGTAGATGGAGTCGGAGATCTTATCGGTATACTCCACCTCGGCTTCGGCTAGCGCCGTCTCACACTCGGCGCACCAGTACACGGGCTTGAGGCCCTTGTAGATGTAGCCGCGCTCCACCAGCTCTCCGAACAGCCGGATCTGCACGGACTCATACCCGGGGTCCATGGTAAGGTAGGGATGGTCCCAGTCGCCCAGCACGCCCAGGCGCTGGAAGTCGGCCCGCTGGATATCCAGCCAGTGTAGGGCGAATTCCCGGCAGCGTCGTCTCAGCTCCAGGGGCGTCACTTTTTTGCGGTCAATGCCCAGGGCGCGAATGGCCTGCAGTTCAATGGGCAGCCCGTGGGTGTCCCAACCGGGGATGTACGGCGCATACTCCCCCTGCATGGAATGAAACTTGATGACTATGTCCTTGAGCACCTTATTCAGGGCCGTGCCGATGTGGATATCGCCGTTGGCGTAGGGCGGCCCATCGTGCAGGATGAACTTGGGCCGGTCGCGGCCCAGCCGCACCAGCTCCTGGTAGATGCCGCGTTCTTGCCAGAAAGCCTGGAGATGCAGTTCACGTTCTGGCAGGTTGGCCCGCATGGGAAACGGCGTCTTAGGTAGGTTCAGCGTGTTGCGGTACTCCAATACCGGTCATCCTCTCTACCGTGCCGGGCCGGAGACCGGCAAGGCGCCTCACCATGGCAAAGCAAAGGTAGCGCCCCGGTAGCGGCAGGCGCGGCCCGGTGCTCATACCCGCACCCATTAGGGTCTGATTTTGGTGGCTCCCAAGTCGTCCGGCTCATCCAAAAGCTCCAAGTACGCCTGGAGCATGGCCCGGTTCCGGGTTCTGAACTGTAGCATCTGCTTTCTCAACTCTTCGCACTCTCGCTCTTGGCACGCCACTTGGGAGCGGGCCTCATCCAGCATGTCTTTGCCCCGGGCTTCCGTCTCCCGGATGATCAGCTCGGCCTCCTTGTGCGCGGCACTCTTGACTTCGTCAGCAGTGGCCTGGGCCATCACCAGCGTGTTCTGGAGCGTCTGCTCCAGGGCCCGGTAGTGGTTCAGCCTAAGCTCCATCTCGGCGAGACGGTTACGCAGGTCTTCGCTTTCGCGCAGCAGTTGCTCCATGTCCCGGACGATCTGGTCGAGAAAGTCATCCACCTCTGCCAGGGTGTAGCCACGGAACCCCTTCTTGAACTCCTTACTGTGAATCTCCAGGGGGGTAAGCACGAAGGCACCTCCGTTCAGGTTAGCCACCAGACCCTATGGCCAGTCTCATCCCATTATATGTTACAGGCGCGGGCGGCTCAATAGCCCTACCCGCCCGGACCCGGCTGACTCAGGGGAGTAGCGGCGCCACTACCGACCGGAGAAGCTGCAGCAAAACTATGGCGACGAGCGGTGAGAAATCCAAGCCGCCACTTGCAGGCAGCAGGCGCCGGATAGGCTCCAGGAGCGGATCGGTGGCCCCCTGCAGAAAGCGGAGCACCCGGTAGTAGGTACGATTGTAGCTGCGGGGGCGGAACCAGGACATGAGCGCCTGGGCGATAATCGCCCACACCATGACATCAACTAACAGGCCGACGGTATCCCTGACCAATGCTCCCCACTCCCTTCACCCGGGCCTGGGCCCGAAAATCGCCGAGCCAACGCGCACCAGATTGGCGCCTTCTGCAATGGCCACTTCGAAATCCGCCGACATGCCCATGGAAAGGTAGCGCATGGACACTCCCGGCAGTCGCTCTGCCTCCAGCCGCTCGGCCAGCCGGCGAAGGGCGGCAAACCCCGGCCGGGCGGCGGCCGGGCCGCCGGTGGCCGGGCCGATGGTCATCAGACCTTCCACGAGCACGTAGGGCGTGGCTTGGGCCTGAACCACCAGCTCCATGGCCCGGTGCGGGTCGACCCCGGACTTGGTGGCCTCACCGCTGGTGTTCACTTGGACCAGCACGCGGACGACCTGGTCTAACTTGCGTGCCTGGGCGGACAGCACCTCCAGCAGGGTCGGACGATCCAGGGAGTGGATCAGCTGGAACATTTCCAGGGCCGGCCGGGCCTTGTTGGTCTGCAAATACCCGATCATGTGCCAGGTAACCCCGGTTACCTGCGGCACCTTCTCCCGGGCTTCCTGCACCCGGTTTTCGCCCAGGTGGGTCACACCCTGCTCTACTGCCTCCCGGATGCGTTCTACCGGCACCTGTTTGGTCACTGCCACCAAGGTGATGTCGTCGAGGCCGCGACCAGAGCGGTGGGCCGCCTGGGCAATGCGTTCCCTCAGCACCTTCAGGTTCTCGGCTACCGTCGTAGTCATGTCCAGCTCTCCCGCCCTTAGCGAACGCGCCGGCCCTCCCGCACCCAGCGGGGCGTGGTCACCACTTCCTCCCCGGGAGACAGACCGCTGACCAGCACCCATTGGCCATCGGTCGCCACCTGACGCACCGGCCGAAAGCGCGCCAGC
>DMHJ01000175.1:0-2553 GCA_003449495.1 Clostridiales bacterium UBA8153 | reverse complement strand
CGGAACCCTTCGTAGACCGCCTTGACCAGAATGGTCTCCAGCCGACGACCCCTGCCCAGTTCCTCTGCGCCTTGGCTTAGTGCAACTTGGACCAGCACGTAACCGGGAGGGTTACCGGGCCGGACCGCCGTTACCCGGCCGCTGCGGGTGTGCTGGTCGACCTCGGGCGCACGCACGCCCAACTCTACACCGGGTCTCAGCCCGCCGGCCTCTCCTTCGGGGAGACCCAGCACCAAAAAGACTTCCGCCATATCCACCAGCTTGAAGAGCCGCTGTCCGGCTTCCACTTCCTGACCGTTACGGATCAATGCCGGCGAAGGCGCCGCGGTGAATAGGGCCCGGGCGGTGAGGGTGTCCAGCCGGTCCCATCTGAGCAAGCCTTCCAGCCCATCCAAGGACAGCTCCACCACCCCGGGCCAGGGGGCGGCCAGTGCGGCCACGGTCAGGCCGCGCTGTTCCTCCAGGCGGGTTACCTCCCCCAGGAGACGGTCGTGTTCCACCGCCAGTTGCTCTACGGTCTCCCGTTCTGCGGCTTGGGCCGCCAGCAGGGCCCCTAGCTCTAGCTCCAAGGCCAAGCGCCGGCCGGCCGGCGCCCGGCGCCACTCTGCGATCAGCTGTTCCAGCCGGGAGGCGCCTTCCCGGAGCCGCGCCTCCCGGGCGACGGTGGCGGGGGCGGATGCGGCTTCGAACTGCCGCAACCGGGCCACGGCCTGCTCTAGCTGGGACTCGACGGCCGCCCGGGCGCGCGGGTTGGAGACTTCCGCCAGCAAGGTTCCGGTACGTACGCGCTGGCCGTTCTCGGCCATCAGCACCAGCTTGCCGGACACCGGCGCCACCATCACCAGCTCGCGTCTGGCCAGATGGGCGCGGGCGGACACGGCCCGCTCCAGCCGGTGCAGCTCCACCTTCATGGTGCGGGTCAAGATCCGCGGTACCCAGGACCCGGCGACCTGCCACCCGGCAAAGAGCACAAGCCCTAGCAGGAATACGGTGGCAAGGTTCGGCCACGACTGCCTTCGCTTGGGCCTGCGGGCAACCCGACGGCGCTTTACCGGCATCCGCCTCATCTTTCCCTTGGTGGCCGCCATGGCTGCTCTCCCAGTCTGGTCTTTGCCCGGCCTATTCTCTCCCCTCCGGCGTTTTCCCTGCTCCCGCCCGTACCCCCAGCAGCGCCATCATCCGGCCGGTGCGCCCTTGATCGCGCCGGTGGGAGAAGAACTGGGGATGGCAGCTGGTGCACAGGCCGGCGTGGTGGACGGCGGCTATCCCCAGCTCCTCCAGCTGGCGGCGGTTCGCCGCAGCCAAATCCAGTGACCAGCGGCCGGCCGTTACCGCCATCGTTACCTCCGGCCAGTAGTCGTGGTGCTGGAGAACGGCGGCCACGTCCGGGCCCACCCGGTAACAGCAGCGCCCGATGGCCGGACCCACCAGGGCCACGCAGCGGCTCCCCCGGGAACCGAACCGGCCTCGCATGGTCTCAAAGGTAACCTGGGCGATGCGCCCGGCGGTACCCCTCCACCCGGCGTGGGCCAACCCCACGGCGCCCTGCTCCCCGTCGACGATGTACACGGGCACGCAGTCGGCAAAGCACCCGGCCAGCACCAACCCGGGCACGGCGGTCACCAGCGCGTCCACCCCCGCCAGCGCCGTCTCTCCGCTTAAGGCACCGGCACCCCTAAACTCCGCTTCCACCACCCGGCACTCGTTCCCGTGAGATTGCTCACCCAAGACCAGAGCTTCCAGGGCAATGCCCAGGGCACCGGCCACCAGCTGCCGGTTGGCAATCACCGCTCCGGTAGAGTCGCCCACGTGAAAGGCCAGGTTGAGATCGCCCCCAAACGCCGGGCTCGTCCCTCCCTGGCGGGTCGTAAAGGCGGCCAGGAAGGGACCGATCTTCTCCAGCACCGGCCAGCGCATGATACCGGGCGTTGCCTCCATCGTCACCATCACTCCTCATGGACCGACCGGTGCCGGCCGGGCCTTTCTGGAGTCCCCAGCTGGGCAGGTCGCCACGGCCTAGCCCCAGCATACACCCGGCTCAATCATACCACAGAAGCCGGGGGGGCCGGTGGTCTCGCCGTCGCCTGCACCGTCCGGCCGCTCTATCATGGCTCCACCGCCCGGTTCGCTCCCGGCCGCCCCCAGCAGGCGGAGGTACCACGCCGGTGGTGACAGCTGGGGATGCAGGCCGCCCGCATAGTTGCCGGAGCGTACGCCGCCGGCCGCCAGACCGACCGTTATCCCCGGGTCCGCGCGTGCGGCTCCAGCTATCCGGTAACTTCTACCAGGATCACGTCGGCCCCGATCTTCTCCCCGGGTATGCCCAGGTCGTTTCCCCGGCCGAAGACCCCCAGGAACCGCCGGGCGCCTGGGAGGATGACCGCCGAGCTCCGGCTCGACATCGACGATGTTGCCCGACCGTCTGCCGTCGATGGCGTTTGCTGCGTCCCGGTTTTCCAGATCCGGGATCTCACCATTTGCCCCACCTCCTCGCCTTACGCATATGGGTGAGGGAACGCGGCGTTCCCGCCGGCCGGCGCTGTCCCCACCCGC
>DMHJ01000048.1:2748-16312 GCA_003449495.1 Clostridiales bacterium UBA8153 | reverse complement strand
ACATGCTCGACGGCAATCCGGACATTGGGGTGACCACCGGCACCGTTAACCCGGTGGTGGCGGAGTGCAATGACGGCTACCTCAACGACATTCGCGGCCGCCATGTGCGCGGCGAGCATGTGCAGGCGGCGCTCGCATCGGCGGCGGACGGGCCGGTGACCGAGGGTAACGTGGGCGCGGGCACGGGCATGTCTTGCCTTGGCTTTAAGGGCGGCATCGGGAGTGCTTCCCGGGTACTGCCGGCCCAGGCCGGAGGATACGTCTTGGGGACCCTGGTGCTGGCCAACTTCGGCGGGGAGGGCGACTTGCTGGTGTCCGGCGTGCCCGTGGGCAAGCTGCTCAAAGCCCGGGCGGCACCGGGTCTGCCGGACGGGTCCATTGTGATGGTGCTGGCTACCGACGCGCCGCTCGATGGCCGCCAGCTGGGTCGTGTAGCCCGGAGGGCCGCCGCCGGCCTGGCCCGCACCGGCTCGTATTACTCTCACGGTAGTGGCGACTTTGTGCTGGCCTTTTCCACGGCTGAGCCGCTAGATCACTATGAGCGTGGTCCCACTACCGCAAGCATGCTGCCCGATGCCGGGCCGGCGGTAAGTCACCTGTTCCGGGCGGCGGCCGATACGGTAGAAGAGGCCATTCTCAATACGTTGTTTGCTGCGGAAACCATGATCGGGCGGGACGGCCATACCAGACGGCAGCTGCCAGTGGCCGATGTCCTGGAGCTGCTGCACCGGGGAGGTTGCGGGTAGTACATCATGAGGAGGGGAACGTATGATCAGGTACAACAAGGAGCAGCTGGTCACCGTGTCGGTGCTGGGAGAGATATCCGGCCCGGCCAATGACATCCCCTACCGGCTGGGGCACGACGGCGTGGTCCGGGTAGGTGCCGGTACCGGTGGCATCACCTACAACGTGCGGGTAGGGGATCCGGCCTATGGTTGGGCCGGCGATCACGTGGAACCCGCGGTCAGCTCCAAGAATAAGGAAGTCCGGGAGAACAACGCCTACAACTTCCTGTCCTGCGTGGGCAATGAAGCCCGGGTCGTGACCGGGGAGGCCAAGGGGGCCACCGGCGTGGTCACCGGCAAGCACGGAGGCATCGAGCACGTCCTCATCGACTTCAGCCCGGAGGTCATGGACAAACTGGCCATCGGCGATAAGATCCAGGTCAAAGGCTGCGGCCAGGGCATGCGGCTACTGGACTTTCCCCGCATCCGGGTGATGAACGTGTCCCCCCGGCTCTTGGAGGCTTTGGCCTTGGCACGAGGAGACGACGGCAAGCTGGTAGTGCCGGTGACCGCCGTCGCACCGGCGGTGGTGATGGGCTCTGGTTTGGGCTCGCCTACCTCCGAGAAGGGCGACTATGACATCACGACCCAGGACCCTGAAGTCCTCAAGCAGGCCGGGCTGGACCAACTCCGGCTGGGGGACCTGGTGGCCATCGCCGACCACGCCGGTGATTTCGGTCGCAGCTACAAGCGCGGTGCCGTCACCATCGGCATCGTGGTGCACGGTGACTCCAACCTGGCCGGCCATGGTCCGGGGGTTACCGGGCTCTTCTCGTCCCTCCACGGCGACATCGCTCCGGTCATCGATCCGGCGGCCAACTTAGCGCGCATCCTGAAATTACGGGAGGATCTATGAGCATCACCACTGAGGCCATCTGTGCCCGGGCCCGGAAGGTCCAGCCGGGACTGGTTGAAACCAGGAGGGATCTGCACAGGCATCCGGAGCTGGGTATGCAGGAGCACCGTACCGCCGGCCTAGTGGCTGAGCGGTTGCGGGCGCTCAACATCCCGGTGCAGACCGGCGTGGGCGGCACGGGAGTAGTGGGAGTCCTGACCGGCGGCAGGCCGGGACCTACCATCGCCCTGAGGGCGGACATGGATGCCCTGCCCATCCAGGACCGCAAGGCAGTGCCATACGCCTCTTCGGTGCCCGGAGTCATGCACGCCTGCGGCCACGATGGCCACACGGCCATCCTGTTAGGGACGGCCCAAGTCCTGTCTGAGCTGGCCCCGCAGCTGGGCGGTCAGGTGAAATTCCTGTTCCAGCCAGCCGAGGAAGGGCCGGGCGGCGCGCTACCCATGATCCAGGCGGGAGTCCTGGATAACCCCCGTGTCGACTGGGTGGTGGGCCTGCACCTCTACAATGACCTGCCCGCCGGCACCATGGCCGTGAAGTACGGGACCGCCAGCGCTTCATCGGACGGCTTCCAGATCACCGTGAGCGGCAAGGGCGGCCACGGCGCGGCGCCTCACACGGCCGTAGACGCCATCGCCGCCGCCGCTCACCTGGTGACCGCGCTACAGACCATCGTCAGCCGCGAGCTGAATCCGCTGGAACCGGGGGTAGTCACCGTGGGCACCATCCGCGGCGGCTACCGCCACAATGTCATCGCCGATGAGGTGGTGATGTCCGGGACCGTGCGCCTGCTGGACCAGGCAGCGCGTACCGTCATGCAGGACCGTATCTCCCGGGTGGCCGGGGGAGTCACGGCGGCGACCCGCACTTCCTACCAGCTGCAGTATAGTTTCGGCTACCCACCCATCGTCAACGACCAGCAGGTCACCGCCCGGGTGGAGCAGTCCCTGGGCAAAGTGGTGGGGCCGGAGCGGGTGCTCTCGGTCAAGCAGCCCACCATGGGGGCAGAGGACTTCTCGTACTTCGCCACCGAGCGCCCGGGCTGTTTTTTCAAGCTGGGTTCGCGTAATGAGGACAGAGGCATGGTGCTGCCCGGTCACAACGCCGCCTATGACTTCGACGAGGAGGTCATGTGGACGGGCGTGGCGGCGTTTTGCCAGATCGTCGCCGACTTTCTGCCGTGAGTCGTAGGAGAGGGTAGGTCGGCATTTTCGGCCTGCTAGGAGCAGGGGGCGGCCGGGCCGCCCCCTGCTCTCCTTGCTGCGTTGCAGGCCGTAGCCTGTTCACCCGGCCCTAGCTTCTCGGCCAAGCCGGGCGGCCGCCAACCCACTCGCCGGTCAGAGGATGAGGCGGGCTATGGTGAAGTAGATGAATAGCCCCAGGGTATCCGCCACCGTGGTGATGAGGGGGCCGCTGGCTACGGCCGGGTCGATGCGGAGGCGCGTGAAGACGAACGGGAGCATGGCTCCGACCAGGTTGGCTACGAATGCCAGCACGACCATGGTTAAGCCGACCACCAGGGCCAGTCCGTAGCCACCCCGGTAAAGACCGAGCACGCTGGCCGTGACCCCCATGGATAAGCCCAGCACGCCGCCTACGGCGGCTTCCTTCACCAGCGTGCGTGCCCAGCGGCCGGTGGTAAGATCCCCGGTTACCAGGCCCCGGATCACCATGGTGGCAGCCTGAGCGCCGATGTTGCCCCCACTGTCGATAAGTAGTGGCATGAAGAAGGCCAGGGCGATGGTGGCGGCCAGCGTTTCCTCGAAGATGGCGATGACACCCGAGGACATGAGGTTTACCACGACCAGCCCGAGTAGCCACATCACGCGCCTCCTCACCAGCTGCATGGGCCCCGTCGCGGTATACCGTTCGACCAGCGGAGACACGGCGGAGGCCCGGTGGAAGTCCTCGGTGGCTTCGGCCTGGGCCACGTCTAAAACGTCGTCGGAGGTGACGATCCCCAAGAGCGCGCCACCGGCTTCTACCACGGGCAGGGCAAATACATCATGTCTCTGCATGATGGCCACCGCTTGCTCCCGGTCATCAAAGGCCTTCAGGCTGACGGCCGGGGTATGCATCAGCTCGCTAACCGGAGTCGTGGGAGAGGCCAAGATCACGTGTCTCAGTTCCACAGTTCCTACCAAGTGCCAGCGGTCATCGGTCACGTAGATGGTGTTAATGGTCTCGCTGTCCCGGCCCCGGTGGCGGATGTGGGCCAGCACTTGCTCGACCGTCCAGGCGGGGCGCACTGCCAGGTAGTCCGGGGTCATCAGCCTACCCACCGACTGCTCCGGGTAGCCCAAAAGCTCCCGGGCTTCGCGCAGGTCTTCGGGACTGAGCAAGTTCAGAATCTCCTGGGTGACCTGGGCCGGCAGCTCCCCCAGGAAGTAAGTGCGATCATCTGGCCGCAGGCCCGACATCAGCTGCCTGGCCTCGGCATCGCTCAGCTCCCGGATGAGAGCGTGCAGATCATCTGGCTCCAGATGAGCGGCAACCTCTGCCGCCAGCTCCCGGGGTAAGATGCGGTAGATCAACACCCGGTCGGTTTTTCCTGCATCCACCAGCACCTCGGCCATGTCCGCCACCGGTAGCCGCCTGATGGCTGCCTGCAATCCATCCCAGTTCCTGCCGGCCAGGAAGGCCTTGATGGTAGCCGTCGTCCTCTCTTCCACGATGCTCACCTCCATTACTTGCACCCGGTTCGGACTGCCCCAAGCCCGGCATACGGCGGCATACGGCAGCACGCCGCCGTAGCCGGGGGTACCATGGGCAGCCAGGAACGAAGCCAAGAGTGTGGGCTGGAGTGCGGGGGAACGGGGCGTGTGGGCAGGCTACCACTTAGGTTCCAGGACTCATCCTACCCTTACTAAGGGCGAGCGCAAAGAAGTGTGCCGCCTTGGCCCAAGCACCCATCCAGCCATCGGAGCTTTTGGCTTCTGGGACCACCGTCCGCATCCAAGGGGCTCACCTCGCTTCCACGCCGATTATAGAATCGGCAGGCGGTTAAGGTCAAGTGTGGGCAACTACGAAGGGCTACGCATCGGTGGTGCACACGGCGACATTAACAGGCGAAGGCTTTCGCTATTACGGCGCCTATCGTGATACTACACAATGACGCCGTATTGTGGACGAAGTGTATAGTGCCACCCCTAGGCAGAAGTATGCATAGCCTCGAGCGTCGCTCCCCGAAGCCGGCAGCGCCAGCCTCGGCGTGGCACCTAATAGGCGCGGTAGGCAGAGAAGGATATCGGCGTGAGGGCAAGAAGTGATACACACTCTGCGTGTGTATTTAGAAGGGTGGATGCCGATGACCGAGAAACCACTGCCCAATGGGGAAGGCCTCTCGCCCAAACCCAAGCGTAAGCGCCGCCGGAGGCCGAAGCCTGCAGGGGTCCCCGGGGCGGCGGCCACGGCAGCAGCCACCCAGCCACCTCAGCCTGCAACGCAACCGGGCAACAGACCGCTACCGAAGCCTCCGTCGCCCGGCGCCCCCCGGCGAGCCGCTCCCAGAGGAACGGGACCGGCGACTGTGCCGAGAAGCCCTGGTCCGGGCATGCGCAAACCCGCTGCCGCGCCCTCCAAACCGCATCGTACCGAACCGGCCGCGCGACCAAGCCCAGCGCCGTCTCTGGTGGCGGAACCGGTAGAGGAGAAGGAGTTGTTGACCTGGTCGGTCCACCTCTGCAAGCGCCGCAGGAAAGTGGCCGCAGCCGTCATCGGCATCATCGTGCTGGCCACCGGGCTTACGTATTATGTGTACCGGGTGTGGTACGTTCCCCTAGCCCTCCTGGTCATTTGTGCCGGGTCCCTTTCGGCTTTTTTCTTCCCCATCAAGTACGTGCTCACCACTGAACGCGTGAAGATGACCAATTTCTTCACCCGGGAGAATAAGAAATGGGAAGACTTCTGGGCCTACCACCGTTACCACGACGGTATCCAAGTCGGCTATGACCCCAGAAACCTCAGAGGCAGGATTCGCGGAGGCATCATGCTATACTATGATGGCCGGGTGGCCACCGAGGAGACGCTCACCGAGATCGTGTCCGCCCGTCTTAAGTCCTCCCAGGAGGTCAGGGGGCAGTTGCTAAGGAGACCAAAAGAGTGAATAGAGGATAGGGACGGAGTTTTTCCGGGAATTCCAGCTTCTGAAGAGGTATTGGTCGGTGCCGCGTCGAATAACAGCGAATAACAGCATGTAGATCGCCTGGGACCCGGTCGCCGCCCGGCTTCCGGGTCGAGGGAGTCCGGTAAGGTGCCCACCTGCCCATCTCCGGTCAAGTGGGCATTTTCGGTAACTGGAGGAGCACTCTTTGGTCCTTTGCGGCGATAAGTGGGGAGGGGAAGGGATGACCTCGGGCGACAATCAGATTCACTCCATCCTGGCTACTGATGTGGGCAGCACCACAACCAAGGCAATCCTCATTGAAAAGCGCGGTCACGAGTATCGACTCATCACCCGCGGTGAGATGCCGACCACGGTGGAGACCCCTTGGGAGAACGTGATGATCGGGGTCAGGAAGTCCATCCGGAGGGTCGAGGAGATTTTGCAGCGGCGCATCCTCGACGAGTCGGGAAGGATCATCAGGCCTAAGGCGGGCGACACCGGTGTGGACTACTACGTATCCACCTCCAGCGCCGGTGGCGGTCTGCAGATGATGGTGGCCGGGCTGGTACGCGAGATCAGCGCCAGTTCTGCCAACCGGGCCGCGTTGGGAGCGGGGGCCGTAGTCCTCGACGTTATCGCCGTGGATGATGGCCGTTCGACCTCTGAACAGATCACGCGGATCACCGAGCTGCGACCGGATATCATCCTCCTGTCCGGGGGCGTAGACGGCGGGTCCGTGACCTATATCGCCGCCATGACCGAGACCATCGTTCAGGCTAACCCGCAACCTCGCTTCGGCGGCACCTACCGGCTCCCACTGGTCTTTGCCGGCAACCGCGATGCCCAGGATATGGTGCTGGCCATCGTTGGTGCCGAGCTGGATGTGCACATCTGTGAGAACCTGCGCCCCCGCCACGATGTGGAGAACTTGGGTCCCGCCCGTGAGGCCATCCATGACCTGTTCATGAACCACGTCATGGCCCAGGCTCCGGGTTACGGCCAGCTGATGAAGTGGGTGGACGTGGACATCATGCCCACGCCCGGCGCCGTGGGCAGGATCATCAGTGTCATGGCCGAGCAGTATGACGCCAACATCATCGGCGTGGACATCGGCGGTGCCACCACCGATGTGTTCTCCAGCTTCAACGGGATCTTTACCCGCACCGTCAGCGCCAACCTGGGCATGTCCTACAGCATCACCAACGTCCTGGAAGAGGCCGGCTTTGACAACATCCTCCGGTGGGTTCCCTTCGGCGTGGATGAGGCCAGCATTTCCGACTGGATCGCCAATAAAATGGTGCGTCCGACCACCATTCCCCAGACCCTCAAGCAGCTCATCCTAGAGCAGGCCATGGCCCGGGAGGCCCTGCGCTTGTCCTTTGCCCACCACCGGAGCCTGGCCCGCAAGGTGGAGAAGGAAGTGATCACGGCAGGCTGGCGTACCCAGCAGAAGATGTTCAAGTCTGGCGGGGTGGAGATCATCGAGATGCTGGGCCTGGATATCCTGGTCGGCTCGGGGGGCATCCTCTCTCATGCCCCTCGCCGCGAGCAGGCCGCCATCATGCTTCTAGATGCGTTCTTGCCCGAAGGGATCACCCAGCTGGCGGTGGACAGCATTTTCATGATGCCTCACCTGGGCGTGCTTTCTACCACCCATCCGGAGATCGCCTCCGAGGTGTTTGATAAAGACTGCTTGGTGCGCCTGGGCACTTCCATTGCCCCGGTAGGTAAGGCCAAGGATGGCCAGCCCGTGGGCGCAATGAAGGTGGAGTTCCCGGACGGGCAAGTGGTCAGCCACAACATCGTCTACGGGGAGCTCAAGCGCTACCAACTGGGCGTAGGGGAGAAAGCCAAAGTCACCATCACCCCCAAACCCCAGTTCGAAGTAGGAGAGGGTAAGGGTAAGCCCGTCACGGCCGAAGTCCAGGGGGGACTGGTGGGATTGATCCTGGATGCGCGTGGCCGGCCCTTTGAGATGCCGGCAGATGCCGCCTCCCGGATCAAGAAGCTGACGGAGTGGATAGAGACGTTGAACGTATATCCCATGGAGTACGTCAACCGCTACCAGGCGGAGCACCGGGTGCAAGAAGGGGATGACGAGAGAGGGGGACGTCAAGGTGGGCTCAGGTCCCGGTTCTTCAAACGCTGAGTATCGCGTGGAGAATGTGAAGAAGATACGCAGATTGCCGCTTCCGGGTGAAGTCTTGGTGGACAAAGGGGACCGGGTAGAGCCTGACACGGTGGTAGCCCGCATCGCCCTCAGACCCGGCATCCCGTGGGTGCTACCTGCGGCCAGGCTCTTGGGTATAGACGAGTGCGACCTCAACGCCTGCTGTCTCAAGAAGATCGGCGACCGCGTGAAGACCAAGGAGGTTATCGCCCGTTCCACCGAGCAAGGTCTCTACGGTCGTAAGGACCTGGAAGCCCCTACCGATGGGATCATCGAGGATATCTCGGAACGCTCCGGGCGCATCGTGCTGCGGGAGGAGTTCGGCCGCGAGGAACCTCCCATCAGCTTTGACTGCGCCTTCGAGCTGAAATGCAAGCCTAAGGATCTGCCCAAATACATGCTTCGCACCGTGGGCCAGGAGGTCAAACGCACCCAGATCATTGCCAAGAAGGGCGAAGGGGCGGCGTTCTTCGCCATATGCGCCCGTGCCCCCATCTCCGGTGTGATATCCGAGGTCAACGCGACGACCGGATACGTCACCATTGCCCGGCCATTCAAACAGGTGACGGTGAATGCATACGTGCAAGGGACGGTAACCGAAGTGCTGCCCCAGCGGGGCGTGGTGGTGGAAGTTCCGGCGGTCAAAGTCAACGGCATCTTCGGCGTCGGCCGGGAGACCCACGGCGAACTAAAGGTCCTGGTTGACCGGGGAGACCAGGTTCTGACCAAGGAGATGATCACCGAGGACCTGGAAGGAAAGATCGTGATCGGCGGTTCCTTCATCACCGACGAAGCCCTGGCGCAGGCACTGACCGTAGGTTGCCGGGGGGTAATCACCGGAACGGCCAACTACCTGAACATCATCAAGTCACTGGGCGTGAGACTAGGCGTCGGGATCACCGGTCAGGAAGATATCGGCACAACCCTCATCCTTATGGAGGGGTTTGGGCATCTGGCCATGCACGAAGAGGTGTTCCAGGCTCTAAAGGCTTTGGATGGGATGGAGGCCTCCATCAACGGGGCCACCCAGATCCGCGCGGGTGCCATCCGTCCCGAGATCATTGTGGCGTTTCCCAACCACCAGGGGGAGCTGGCCAAACCCCAGCATGTTGATGAAGAGGTCACGCCCGGCCTGAGGGTGCGTGTCATCAGCGAGCCATACTTCGGAGCCACGGGCCGGGTAGCGGCCGTGCCCCGGGAAGCCGCCCCGGTGGAAACCGGTGCCAGCGTTCCCGTGCTGGAAGTGGAGTTGTCCGGCGGAGAGCGGGTCATCGTCCCCCGCGCCAATGTGGAGGTTTTCTGACTTCCCGGGTCGCCGGCGGTGTGGCGCATAGTGGTAGTCAGTTCCGGTTAACCACCGGGGTAGGCTCAGGCCAGACTACAGCGTAAGTGTTCGGCCCAGTTCCGGTTGTGCGAAACGAGGGAGCGCCTAGATGACGAAAGACCCCCTTACCCCCGAGCGCCGGGATGAGATCTGCCAGGCCATCGCCGAACGCGTGGCCCATTTCGGCATGATCACACCTGCCATCATCTTCCTGGAGATGCACCGTCCCATCAGCTTTTTGGGCAGCCAGGCCATGCACTTCTTCTCCCCGATCGTGGGAGTGTTCTTCAGTAGTTTCGAGGAGTACGCGTTCTTCTTCGAAGACCGTGGTAACATCGATCGCCTGGTGCAGAAGCTGGAGGAATTGGCCAGAAAGCAGGATGAGGAAGAGCGCGCGCTCCGGGAGCGGAACAAGGCTGACCGCCAGAAACGCAAGGCGGCCAAACGCTGAGCTGGGGAGGCACCAGTTCGCCGGGGGCCATCGACGGGGTTCGACGGTACCGGGCGACTGCCGTGTGATACGCTCATGCTGAAGGCGCCGGGGGCTCCAAGGAGTAAGAGCCAATGCCACAGAGTCCCCCTGGGTGTCCTTTGGTTGCTTTTGGCGCCCGGCTCACTGCTGAGGGGCGCCTCGCCGCCCGCACCGTCCAGGGCTACCGGGACGACGCCCGGCTCTTCCTGCAGTTTCTGGCCACAAGTACTGCTGCCGGGATAGAGCCTTGGGGCAGTCTGGCCCAAGTCACGCCACCGGTAGTGGCTGCCTTTATCGAACATTGCCGGGCAGAGCGCGGCAACAACCGGCGCTCATTGGCCAGGAAACTTTCGGCACTGCGGGCCTTCTTTACGTATTTGGGTGAGACCGGGGTGGTCTTGGGCAACCCGGCCCGGCAGGTACCGGCCGTGGAGTTCGCCCGCCGGGCGCCCGACGCCCTCAGTGCCCAAGAGGCCCTGTTGCTGTTGGGAGCCGTGCGCTCCGCCAGCCATCATCCCGAGCGCGATTACTGTCTCATGTCGGTGTTCCTTCATTGCGGGTGCCGCCTGTCGGAGGCGGTCGACCTCAGGCTGGGCGACCTGAATCTCCCCGGCCGGTGGCTGACCATCAGGGGACGGCGTAGCCGGTTGCGCGTAGTCCCGCTTACGCCGGTTGCCGCCCGCTCCTTTGCCGACTGGCTGAACGTACGGCCGGCTGTGGACCACGATTTTTGTTTTGTGGGGAGAGCCGGCAGGCCCATGACCGCTCGCTCCATGCAGTACGTGTTCGGCAAGATCGCCGCCAGGTCGCTCGTGGGGCGGAGACTGTCCGTACACAAACTCAGGCACACCTGTCTGGCGCTTTTGTGCGGCGCGGGCATGGACATTAGGTCCTTGCAGGAGATCGCCGGGCATAGCGATGCGTCGTCCACCCAGGTGTACGTACGCGCCTTCTCCGGGGACTTGCAGGAGAAAATGGACCGGCACCCGCTAAACTCACTTCCACCGCGCCTTGAGCTGCTGAAGCCAGAAGGGATTTGACTATAGGATAGAGAATGATGTCGAGATAGACAGCGCGTGAAAGGAGGACTTCTATTAGTGACCGCGACTTCCAGTGAGACCCGTGTGCCGTTGGCCAATATGGAGATCGAATCCATCTTGGCAACGGACTGCGGCAGTACGACCACCAAGGCCATCCTCATCGAGAAGGTCAACGGGGAGTATCGTTTGATCGTGCGGGGCGAAGCTCCCACCACCGTGGAAGCTCCCTTTGAGGATGTAACGGCCGGTGCCCGTAATGCCATCCGCGAGGTCGAGGAGCTAACCGGCAGGAGATTCCTGGCAGAGCAAGGGGTGATCACGCCGCGGCAACCTGATGGTAGCGGGGTGGATATCTTTATGTCCACCTCCAGCGCCGGCGGCGGCCTGCAGATGATGGTGGCTGGGGTGGTCAAGACTATGACGGCTGAGAGCGCCCAGCGGGCGGCTCTGGGGGCCGGTGCCATCGTCATGGACACCATCGCCGTAGATGATGGGCGCAAGCCGCACCAGAAGATCCAGCGCATCCGTCAACTGCGTCCCGATATGCTCTTAGTGTCTGGGGGCATAGACGGGGGAACTCTGACCCACGTGGTGGAGATCGCCGAGCTTATCTCCGCAGCGGATCCCAGGCCCAGGCTCGGCGTGGGCTTTCAACTACCGGTGATATTCGCAGGCAACATCAAGGCGCGGGACCACATCAATGGCATTCTAGGCGAGAAGACCGACCTACGCATCGTGGACAATTTACGGCCGGTGCTGGAAAGGGAAGTGCTACAGCCGGCACGAGAGGAAATCCACAATCTGTTTATGGAGCACGTCATGGCCCAGGCGCCCGGCTACAACAAGCTCATGCAGTGGAGCCCGATACCCATCATGCCCACGCCGGGAGCGGTGGGCATCGGCATGCAGACGACGGCGACGGAGTATAAGACTAACGTCATCGGGGTGGATATTGGGGGCGCCACCACCGACGTGTTCTCGGTGTTCGGCGACCACGGCGAGCTCTTCAACCGCACGGTCTCGGCCAACCTGGGCATGTCCTACAGCATCTGCAACGTGCTGCTAGAAGCCGGGCTGGCCAACATCATGCGCTGGGTGCCCTTCTACATCGATGAAGGCGACTTGCGCAACCGCATCCGCAATAAGATGATCCGACCGACCACCATTCCGCAGACCCTCGAGGAGCTCATCATTGAGCAGGCCATCGCCCGGGAAGCTCTGAGGCTGGCCTTTGAACACCACAAGAGCCTGGCCGTGGGACTGCGCGGCGTGCAGCGGCAACGGACCATCAGCGAAGTGTTCGACCAGGTGGGCAGCGATGTCACCTACATCAACCTCACCGAGCTGGGGATCCTGGTGGGGTCGGGAGGCGTACTGTCTCATGCCCCCCGCCGGGCCCAGTCGGCCCTGATGATGCTCGATGCCTTCCAGCCTGAAAGCACCACCATGTTGGCGGTGGACTCCATCTTCATGATGCCCCAGCTGGGGATTTTGTCGACCATCCATCCCCGCGCCGCCATGGAGGTGTTCGAGCGTGACTGCCTCATCCGTCTGGGTACGGCCGTGGCTCCGGTAGGCAGCCCCAGCAAGGTCAGGGCGGGCACCGAATGCTTGTCCATCGACCTGACGCTGGCCACCGGTAAGCAAGTGTCTGAGCGGGTCAACGCCGGTGAGATCAAGGTAATACCGCTGGCCGACGGCGAGAAGGCCGAAGCCAACATCCACGTTTCCCGCCATTTCACCGTGGGCCAGGGGATGGGCCACAGCTCCCGCACTACGGTGCACGGTGGAGTGGTCGGCGTAGTGCTGGATTGCCGGGGGAGGCCCCTCGAACTGGCTGCCGACAGCACCGTGCGGTCGCACCAGCTGTGGAGTTGGTTCGAGGCGCTCAACATGTACCCGCAAGAGGCCGTAGCCAGCCTGAAGGCCAGGCAAAAGGGGCGTGACTAGAGATGGCCCACGCATACACTCCGGGTCTCAAGGTGACCGCATCCAGCAAGATAAGGAAGATGCGCCGCCTACCGTTGCGCGGCGACGTCCTGGTTAGGCCCGGTGAACTGACCGAACCCGGCACGGTGGTGGCGCGCACCAACATTCCCGGTGATGCCCTGACCATCAATGTGGCCAACATGCTCGGCCTGGAAGGGGCCGACGTACCCGATGTCATGTTGAAGCAGGCAGGCGACCCGGTGAATGAAGGGGAAGTCATCGCCATGTACTCCACGTTCTTCGGGTTGTTCAAGCACCGGGCTCGCTCCAGCGTCAACGGGGTGATCGAGAACGTGTCCCAAGTCACCGGGCAGGTGACCGTGAGAACCCCGCCGGTCCCCGTAGAAGTGAGTGCCTACATTAGAGGCAGGGTTGCCGAGGTCATGCCGGGACAGGGCGTGGTGGTGGAGACCGAGGGCGGCTATATCCAGGGCATTTTCGGCATCGGTGGCGAGCACCGGGGAAGCATCGCCGTGGCGGTGAACGATCCCACCGAGGCCCTCGAGGGCAGCTGCCTCAAGCCCGAGCACAACGGCAAATTGGTGGTGGGGGGCTCCCTGATCACCCGGGATGCACTGAAGCGTGCCGCGGAAGTGGGAGCGACGGGCCTGGTGGCGGGCGGGATCATAGATAGCGACCTGGTGGAGTATCTCGGCTACGATATCGGCGTGGCCATCACCGGTCATGAGGACATCCCGTTCGCCGTGGTCATCACCGAAGGCTTCGGGCGCATGAACATGGCCGATAAGACCTTCGCCCTGCTGAAATCCTTGGAAGGACAGGTGGCATCCATTAATGGCGCCACCCAGATCCGTGCCGGTGT
>DMHJ01000048.1:0-2344 GCA_003449495.1 Clostridiales bacterium UBA8153 | reverse complement strand
GATCAGCGAGGGCTTGATGCCGGGAACTTCCATACGCATCATCCGGGAACCTTACTTCGGTATGCTGGCCGAGGTAGTGGAACTACCTCCTGAACTGACCAAGATCGAAACAGAGGCCAGGGTGCGCATCCTCAAGGCCAGGCTGCGCAATGGGACCGTGGTGGTGGTCCCCAGGGCGAACGTGGAGATCATCGAAGAGTAGCCAGGCCGAGCCGGCGCCGAGCAGCGCCGGCTCCACTTTAACCTGGGCCGCCAGCCCGGGGTAGCCGGGATATGGAAGACCCAGACCGGGAGGGCGGCATAGAGGGGCAGGTTCCGGGTGACCCTGCCGGTCGAGCCCGGACTGCAGGATTCGGGCGCGGGTGGGAGAATAGAAGTTAGGGGGGTGGCCGGAGTGGGTGTGGAT
The DNA here is from genome assembly GCA_003449495.1 of Clostridiales bacterium UBA8153. Taxonomy (GTDB): domain Bacteria; phylum Bacillota; class Sulfobacillia; order UBA8153; family UBA8153; genus UBA8153. Next base: position 1,938 of record DMHJ01000048.1, on the reverse strand, counting down.
CATGCCGTAGTCGAACGCCTGCTGCATTCCAGCGATGTCCTCGAGCGGGTGAAACTCCAGAGTCTCCTGGCCGTGGCCACCGGTGCCCGCCCGGCAGCGGTGGTGGCCGTGCCGGCAGAACTTCCCGAGGGTGCGCAACTGAGCGTGCAGATCGAACACCAGTTCCATGAACATATGCAAGGTCGCGACCAAGATCCCTACGATCCACTGGCACGGTTGCTAGGGCGTGCGGTGGATCGCGTACGCAAGAAGCTGTTGACCGAAATCAAGTACAAGACCGAAGCGTTGAACAACATCGTGGTTGAGAATGTGAAGAAGGCTCGGGGATATCAGGCGTTGAGGAAGCTAGTTGATGAACTGGGATTAAGCCTGGAGATAGAGGTCAACCGGCCAACCATCCAGGAGCTGTACCTCATTACCGGTGCCGAACAGGCCTTGGAAGTGAGGGAGCTGGGGAGACTGCGTCGTGACCTGCGCTATGCTTCTGTGCGGAACCCCATTCTCCACGGCCCCCCCCATCGTCGTCTCTTTCCAGAGGAATGCTCACCCGAATTTACCCGCCTAAGCGGCCGCCTGCTGGGCTACCCGGACTGCTGCATCGAGCGGTACAGCTTTGATCAATCCTCGGTGACGTTATCGGCACAGGAACGTGCCTCTGAGCAGATCATCCAAAGCCGCGCCGCCGGTGAGGAGCCCGACGCCTTCGCCTACTTTGCCCATAGCTTCTTCCCGTGTGAGCCACGCTGTCCCCAGGCGTCGGCCGCCGGCCATCGCCTGTACCAGGCCCTTGAGGGACTGTCCGCCCGGGCGGCAGAAACCTACCGCAGGCAGCTGGACGAAAACCTCGAACTGGTAGTGGCCTACCCGGAGCTAATCCAGGAGCACATGGCTCATCTTAAGCGCCAGGCCATGCTGGCCGGAGGTGGCAAGTCTGGACCGCTCGCCTAAAGGGAAGCAGCTGGAGTTGACGGGGAGGGCCGCCCCGGAGCCTGGCAGACTCCCACCTACACTTGACCAATTGGAGCGGGTGGCCCTAGACTGCACCCAGTGTCGCCTGAGGACAGGCTGCCGCCAAGTAGTGTTCGGGGAAGGACCGCCCGCCTCCCGCCTGATGCTGGTGGGAGAGGGTCCAGGAGCTACCGAGGATGAGCTGGGGAGGCCTTTTGTGGGAGCAGCAGGCCAGCTCCTTGACCGCATCCTGGGTGCAGTGGGCTGGTCCCGGGGTCAAGTGTACATTACCAACGTGGTCAAGTGCCGTCCCCCGGGAAACCGTTTTCCCGCTCCAGATGAAGTGGCGGCGTGCCGGCCCTATCTCGAAGCCCAGATCCAGCTGATCGGCCCGGCCATCATCGTCTGCCTGGGGGCGCTGGCCACCCAGACCTTGGTGGCGGCCAACGCCTCCATTACCCGGGAACGGGGGCGGTGGAGCCGGCGAGGGGAGCAGATGGTTATGCCCACTTTTCACCCGGCGGCCCTGTTGCGCGACGGCAGCAAGAAGCGCCCGGTGTGGGACGATTTCCAGGAGATACGCCGGGCCTTTGATGGACTGGACTCCACGGGTTAGGCCGTGCTGCCTCCGGTCATCCGATCCAGCGCGGCGATTTTGCCATGGAGCTCGTGAGTTGCGATGATCCGTTTATCTTGTAGAAGCGCGATGAGGGCCGCCATGACCAGCAAACTCTTACCGATGTTTTGCTTTATGTCGCCGATGAGGGCGTATAGAGCGATCCTATCCTCGGCCGGCACGCGGCATCCACCTCCCCACATGAGCTCATCATTCCCACAAGCGTAGGATGGATAGCCGCTACAATTACTTGGTATATTGTGGGCATGAAAGGAAGTTGTCAATCTGGGCTACAGAACAAGACGTCCATTGCAGGACAGCGCTTGCTTGGTACCTAGTGGCATTAGGCCTGTACCGGTGGAGCGGACGCCTGG
>DMHJ01000242.1 GCA_003449495.1 Clostridiales bacterium UBA8153 | reverse complement strand
TCCCGGAAGACCGACCTGCATGGCACCGGGTGGGCGCCAGTTTCCCCGCGCCGCGGGCGGCCGGGCAGGTCCCCATCGCCAGCAGGGGGAACCAGGGGCTACGGCGCCGGAGGCGGTACTTGACTGCCCGTTCCGTCCCAGGAGAGGCACGCGAAGGCCTTCTCCCGGGCCCGGATGAACTCGCGACGAAGACCACGGTTTTCTGCCGGTGTAGCCGGCTGCGTGTGAGGGCATCGAGCGCCCCAGAGAAGAGGATGCCCGCAGCTTCCGACCGGCGACCATCCCATCGCCAGCAGCTGGCGCATGCCTCCGGACAGCTCCCAGGGCAGCTTTGCCCCACCTCCGCCAGTCCCACGAGTTCCAGGAGGTGTGCGGCCCGGCGGCGCCTCGCTTTCCCCGGCAGCCCCGCCATCTCCAGGCCGAGTTCCATGTTCCCCAGTACCGTCCACCAGGGGCAGCCGGGCGCATTCCTGGAAGGCGGTGATACGCTTTGGCAGGTGGCGCGTCCTGAAAGCTACATGGTTGTAACGGGCGGAAGTCCCGTCGGGTAAGCGCCGGAACGCCCGCCAGCAGACTCCGGGGGGAAGAAGCCGGCGGGCCGCAACAGCAAGTGTAGGCCGCACCCGCTAACCCTGCACCCGCAATAATGAGGAGAGCCGGGATGGGGGCAGCTGAAAGGGCAACACAGGTGGTGCGTTGTATCTGTACCTCACCGGCACCCGCTCCCCTGGCCTCCCCTACTCCTGGAACAGGGCTGTGGAAAGGTAGCGCTCACCGGTGTCCGGCAGCACCACCACGATGACTTTACCCCGGTTCTCCTCAAGACGGGAGAGGGAAATGGCCGCATAGGCCGCCGCGCCGGCGGAGATCCCCACCAGGATCCCTTCTTTTTTGGCCAACAGGCGCGCCGTGGCCAAGGCATCCTCTTCGCCTACCTGGATGATCTGGTCGATGATATCGATAGCTAGAACTTCCGGAACAAAACCCGCTCCGATCCCCTGGATTTGGTGGGGACCCGTCACGCCGCCTGAGAGCACGGGCGAGGCCGCGGGTTCCACCGCCACCAAGCGCAAGGCGGGCCGCCGCGGTTTGAGGACCTGCCCCACACCGGTGATGGTCCCCCCGGTGCCCACGCCGCCCACGAAGATGTCAAGCTGTCCCCCGGTATCCTGCCAGATCTCCTCGGCGGTGGTTTCCCGGTGCACCTTCGGGTTCGCCGGATTCCTGAACTGCTGGGGGATAAAGGCGCCCTCGATGACCTCCGCCAGCTCCTCGGCCTTGCGGATGGCTCCTTTCATCCCCTCGCCGCCCGGCGTGAGCACCAGTTCTGCCCCGTACGCGCGCAGCAGTAGGCGGCGCTCCACCGACATGGTCTCAGGCATGGTCAGGATCAGGCGGTACCCGCGACTGGCGCAGACCAGGGCCAAGGCGATACCGGTGTTGCCGCTGGTCGGCTCAATGATCACCGTCCCGGAGCCGATCCTTCCCTGCTTCTCCGCCGCCTCAATCATGGACAGGCCGATGCGGTCCTTCACACTACCACCTGGGTTGAACGACTCCAGTTTGGCCAGCACCTGGGCGTAACCGTCGTTTACCCGGCCCAGTTTCACCAGCGGTGTCCTGCCGATCAGCTCGGTAATGCTCCCATAGACTCGCGGCATGCTCTTCCTCCATCCTTCCATCAGCTAGTTGACATGATGCTGGACCTGGCTGCATCGCCACCGGCGCCGGAGGCCGGTGGTCTCGCCCGGGAGTGGTCGGCACCTGCCACGTCCCGGGTTGGTCCGCCTAGTGCACCCCGCCCGCCGCCGCCTTGGGCGGGGGATCGGCCCCCTCCAACTGCGCCACCAGTGCGTTTACCTCGCGTTGCAGCCGGGCCAGTTCCTCCCGGAGCTGGCCCAGGTGGTGGGCATCAGGATCCGGCAATTCCCCGTGCTCCAGTCCGGTGGCCGGTAGGCCATGACTGGGGGCCTGCAGGATCCGGCCCGGCACCCCGACCACCGTGCAATGGGGAGGAACGGGATGCACCACCACCGAGCCGGCTCCCACCCGCGCGCCTTCCCCGATGGTGATGGGGCCGAGAATGGTGGCGCCCGCTCCGATGATCACATGCCGGCCGATGGTCGGATGCCGTTTGCCCTTCTCCTTGCCGGTGCCTCCTAAAGTGACCCCTTGATAAAGGGTGACTTGGTCACCGATGACGGCCGTCTCCCCGATCACCACTCCAGCCCCGTGATCTATGAACACCCCCTCACCGATCACGGCGCCCGGGTGGATCTCGACACCGGTGAGAAACCGGCCCAGCTGGGAGATGAGCCGGGCCAAGAGGACCATGCGCTTGTGGTACAGGAAGTGGCCCACCCGGTGGAACAGCAAGGCATGCAAGCCGGGAGTGCATAGGGCCGCCTCGAGCCGGCTCCTGGTGGCCGGGTCACGTGCCATGATGGCATCAATGCCCTGCCTAAACCAAGACGACAACGGATGTCACCTCCTCCCGCCACCGGGTGACCGGGCAGCTCCGGTTCTGGCTCTTACCCGTCTGGCTCACGGTCATCCCCCTTCTTCAAAACCAAAAGCCGCCTCACTCACAGAGGCGGCCGGCCGCGGTTCCACTCTGCTTGATCTTCCCAGGAGATCCTCTCGCCCAAGGCACCAACATGCCTCTACACGCTAACGGGTGTGGCCGTCGTCGCCTACCGCTCGGCAGCTTCGGGACGCAGTTCCAGGGTGCACTTGGGCGGAAACTACGCGAGGACCGCTTTCAGCCTGGACGGTCCCTCTCTGGCGGGCAGGCTCTCCGCTTACTCTACCCTTTCATCACCTTTGGCTTTGACCAGACTCTAGCACGACCCAGGAGGCGTGTCAACAGTGAAGAGCGGTCTTCCCGGGTGTCAGTCAATGGCAGGGATGCCGGGCATGGAAATACCCGGCCCCACGGGGGTAGCCACCAACCATGGTCCCGGCTGTGGCCTGCCCGTGAGGTAGTATGCAGCTTCGCCACCCGGCCGGCTACCCGGGCCGCTCGAAGACCACCTCTCCACCTAAGAGCGTCAGCTCGGCCCGGATTTGCCTGAGCTCGGACAGGGGGACCTCCAATGGGTTATGGGAAAGTACCACCAAATCGGCGAGCTTGCCCGGCTCAATGCTGCCCTTGATGGTGTCCTCAAAGGCGGCGAAGGCACCACCCATGGTGTAGGCAGAGAGGGCGCCGGCTACCCCGATGCTCTCCTCAGGCCCGATGACCTGGCCGGTCATGGTTTGCCGGGTGACGGCGGTGTAGATGTTGAGCAGAGGATCGGGAAAGGTCACCGGGCAGTCGGTGCTCATGGCAAAGGGGATCCCCAGCCTTTGGAACGACCCGGTGGCGAACATGGCCTCGGCCCGCTCGCGACCGTAGTTGGCGACGTAGCCATCGCCGAACTCATGGAGGAACACCGGTTGCGGTATGGGTATGATGCCCAGACGCTTTATGCGCAGGCGCAACTCGGGGTCGGTCATGGCGCAGTGTTCGATGCGGTGGCGGGGGTCTGCCCGGCGACAGGCGGTCAGGGCCCGCTCGATCCCGTTGATCACCATCTCCACGGCCCGGTCCCCCACGGCATGGGCGGTCAGCTGCATCCCGCCGGCGTGGGCCCGGGCGAAGCGGGCGTCGATCTCCTCCTGGGTCAAGTACAGGATGCCCGTATCCTGAGGGTTCACCGCATAGGGCCGGCGCGTGGCCGCCGTGGGGCCGCTGGAACTACCGTCGGTCATGAGTTTGAGGGGGCCGATGGTGAGCCGGTAGTTCCCAAAACCCGTGGCCAGGCCCGTCTCCAGGAAAGACGCCTGGAAGTCGGGATCGGCGTATCCCAGCATCATGTACACACGCGGCACGGTGCGGCCCAAGGCGGCGATCTCCGTGAAAGCCCGGATATCCCGGGCCAGAACCCCCGCTTCGTGCACAGAGGTTATGCCCAGGGAGAGAAAGTCCCGGCCGCCCGCCTCGATGGCCGCCACCGTGTCTGCATGACCCGGAGTCCCCAGGCGCGTTACCCCGGACAGGGCGGTCTCCCTGAGCACGCCGTTGGGTACGCCACCCTCGTCCCGGTCATACTTGCCGCCCACCGGATCGGGCGTCTCTGCGGTAACCCCTAAAAGCTCCAGGACCTTGCTGTTGACCACGGCAATGTGGGCGCAGGTGCGCATCAGCAGCACGGGCAGGTGCGGGCACGCCTCATCCAGGTCAACGCGGGTGGGATGGCGCCGCTCTTCCAGCTTCAGTTGGTCGTAGCCCCAGCCCCGCACCCACCGGGAAACCTCCCGGTCGCCCGCCGTCCCCAGCTCCCGGGCCCGGGAACGCACGCGCTCCTGAATGTCCCGGATGGACCTCACCTGGGGAAAC
>DMHJ01000215.1 GCA_003449495.1 Clostridiales bacterium UBA8153 | reverse complement strand
GGTACGTAGCCGTTTGTACTCTTTCTTCCGCATTGGTTCTGCAATGCGGGTCTATTCCAAACTGGCAGCACGAGGGACTATACTGCCCAAGTAAGCGGGATGAAGGTCGAGCCGTGCATACATTAACCGGCAGCCTTGGTTGACCATGCCAAGGAGGAATATGGCGGATTACCATGAATATGGGAATTGGGGCGGCGGGGGGCGCGGTGCGCTAGGTGCGTGGTGAAGGGAGATGAGTATGGTAGATGAGAGGCCGAAACGCAATCCGCGATCGATTTCGAGCTCCCCTCCGTATGCGACGATTTGGTCGAACTAGTTGTCACGCTAGCCCTGCCCTGTACCCATAAATGCGGCTGAGCAAACAGCCTGAGATGATGCGGCAGCTACTCGCGGCTACCCTGGATACGGTACACCTTCATGTTGGAGATAAGCAAGTGCGTCCCACCGGCTTCTCTTTCATTGGCATACGTGAAGGGCATGTATGCCCCATCTGGAGGGATGGCAAGTGGCCGGTCCACCGGCAATCGCAGTCAAGGATGTTCGGAAGGCGTATGGTCATGTACAAGCCCTCGCGGGTCTGACTCTGGAGGTTCCCAGGGGTAGCCTGGCCGGTTTGGCCGGGCCGAACGGGTCAGGAAAGACTACGCTGGTCAAGATCCTCCTGGGTGTCACCGGCTACGATTCGGGACAAGTCACGGTACTGGGACTAGACCCAAGAACTCAAGGGATGCAGATCAGAGGCCAAACTGCGATTGTCCACCAGAGTAGCGGCATCGATGGCTTCTTGAGTGTCTGGGACAATGTGCGGATCTATATTCGACTGCGTGGTCTCGACGTCGCGGCCAGTGAGGCCAAAGCCCGGGAATTGCTGCGTGAGTTCGGCTTGGAAGACGTACTCCAGAGGCCCATGATCACGCTCTCAGGCGGTCAAGGTCGGAAGGTGCAAATCGTAAGAGCCTTGCTGCTTGAGCCCTCACTGCTGGTAATGGACGAACCGACGATGAATGTCGATCCGGAGAGTAGAAGGACCCTGTGGGCCAAGGTGCGCCAGCTTACGTCCAGAGGAGCTACGGTATTGTGGACAACTCATGACCTGCATGAGATGGCTGCAGTTGGTGACTTGGCGTTCGTGATCAAGAGCGGCCAGCTGATTCGGGCAGACACTCCCCGTAACTTGGCGCGGTCGGTCGGCGGAGACGTCATCGAGATCCACGGACGCTTCCCGGACGAGCTGCATACCAACATCGGTGACCTACCCGATGCCAAACTGATCAGGCATTCTAGCACAGAGCTGGTGTTCGAGAGCAACTCCCCGGAAGCAGCTCTACTTCGCGTGCTAGATGCTGTGCGTGACCACGAGGCTACCACCATCTCCGCTGTTTCCATCCGGCCCGTAACGTTTGAGGAGGCCTATATGCGACTGACCGGGGAGGGGGACGAAAGGTGAGAGGCCTGCGAGGTTTGGTATACCGTGAGCTCAAAATGTACACGTACTCAACGACCAATGTCGTCCTATCCCTCGTTACTCCAGTGTTTTACGCACTCTTGCTCTCCACTGCCCTGGGCCGAGCCGTGGGTGACGTTATCCACAACGGGGAGTCCGTCTCCTATGCCGCTTTTGTCGTTCCCGGTCTTGCCGTTCTCGCTCTCTTGACCAGTAGCATGATGAACGCACAGTCGGTGTTTCAAGAGCGCGACTCGGGGATGCTTCTTGAGATAATGTCGTGCCCGATCACGCCGAGGATGTATGTGCTGGCCAAATACCTTGGTACGGCAATCGTTGGGACCTCTCATGCCCTGCTACTGTTCTCCTCGATGACCCTGTTGTTTGGATTGCGATGGGCTACCCTACGGTGGCTGGTTGCCTTCGTCGGGCTACCCGTGGTGGGTGTTCCGCTTGTATCTGTGTACCTTGTGATATGTGGGTCAGTGAAGACAATACAAACGTTCCTTATCACTATGAACCTGGTGTCCCTGGTCATGATGTTCGCGTCGACCATCTTCTATCCCCAGGCAGCACTCGTATGGCCCCTCAATCTGTTGTCAATGGTGAACCCCGTGACGATCAGCTCCGAGATGATGAGGTCTATTTTACTCGGTCCCACCACCGAATGGGTAGGTAGACTGGCACAGGTAGCTGCGCTGGGTGGGGTTCTGGCTGTCGGCGCCGGGCTGATTCTTGAACGAAAGCTCAAACAGCTCTAAGCCAGCCCAGATCGCCGCGGTACTGGGGCCAACCAATAGTTTCCATATACTGTGAGGTTGGTCAGGACACCCAGAACGGGTGGAGCTCGGGCTGCCCGTGTTAGGTTCTCACCAACCGTCACCTGCTAACCCGAAGAAGAAGCGCAAGCGCGTGTTTTCCGGCCGAGGCAGGGGTGGACATACCGGGCCCGGACTCTACAGCAACTAGAGGCCGGCAAACTGTGGACCTATAACCCCACGGTGATCCGGCAGGCCCGCCACAACCAAGCGCCGGCCGCGCTGGGACTGGCCGGGTCTGCGGGATGGGTCCGCCTGGGTGGGTGGGGCTAACCTCGGACCGGCCGCGTTTTGGGCCAGCCCGGACCTGGCGCGCCGGAAAAGCCGAGGCACAGCGAACGGGGTTCCCTGTGCCTCCGCAGTTACGCACCCGGGCGCTACCCTACTCGTAGCTCACCGGGATTTCCATCATGGCTATGCTTCCATCGGCGATCTCAGCAAGGGCCCTTATCACCGCCTTGGTTGGCGGCTCGGCGTCTGCCCCCTGCTCCGTCAGCTGGCGAGCCCGCTTGGCCACGGCCACCACCAGCAGGTACCTGGAGTGCTGGCGGACCAGCTGGTCCAAGGTCGAAAACTGCGTCACTCCACGCCATCCTCCCCGGCGTCCAGGTACGCCCCCAACAGGTGCTTCTGGCGGGCAGCTCTGGCCCGCTCCGCGCATACGATGCCACGCAAGTTGGCGGCCGCCTGTTCCAGGTGATCATTCACTAGTATGTAGTCGTAGCCGCCCGCATGCTCCAATTCCTCGCGCACCCTCGACAGCCGGCAGCAGATTTCCTCAGGGCTCTCCGTCCCCCGGCTGACGATGCGGCGCTTAAGCTCGCCCAAAGACGGCGGCAGCACAAACACCAACACACCGTCGGGATACTGCCGGCGCAAGGCTAACGCTCCCCGCACGTCCTTTTCCACCAAGACATCGGCGCCCGTCGAGCGCACGGTCTCCAGGGAGCGGCTCAGGGTGCCGTAGCGGTGACCGAACACGTAGGCCCACTCCGCGAACTCTCCTTGCTCCACTAGCCGGTCAAAGGCGGCCGGGGCGACAAAGATGTAATCTACGCCATCGGTCTCGCCGGCCCTGGGCGGGCGGGTGGTCACCGAAGGACAGAACCGGAGCTGGGGCTCTGAGTGGAGCAGCACCCGGCGCAAAGCACGCTTGCCCGCTCCGGAAGGGGCGGACAGCACCACCAAGAGTCCTCGCCCGCTGGTGGCAGCATTCACCCGGTTGCCGGCTCCTCGCCCGGCTCTTTGGACCCCATGCGATTGGCCACGGTCTCGGGTTGGACGGCCGACAGGATCACGTGGTCGGAATCGGTAATGATCACCGCCCGGGTCCTGCGCCCGTAGGTGGCGTCGACCAGCATCCCCCGGTCCCGGGCCTCGGTGATGATGCGTTTGATGGGCGCAGACTCGGGACTGACGATGGCCACCATGCGGCTGGCCGACACTACGTTACCGAAGCCGATGTTGATGAGTCTTATGTCCATCGCCTACCTCCTACCGCCTGCCGCCCAGCCGGGCCGCCAGAGCTTCCTTCTGGCGTTTGCCCAGCCCCTGGACTCGCCTCTTCTCATCGATGCCGATCTCTTCCATGATCCGCTGGGCCTTGACTTTGCCGACCCGGGGCAGCGAGCGCAACAGGTAGGCCACGCGCATCCTTGCGGTGACCTCATCCTCGGCCGCCAGCACCTGGAAGAAATCCAGGCTGCCCTTTTTCAGCTGCTCCCGCAGCCGGCTGCGGGCACGGCGCATCTCCTGCGCCTTGGCCAGAGCATGCTTCTTGGCTTCCTGAGTGAGATTAGGCAGTGCCACGTTATCCCTCCTTCTCATTGAACGTTTTGTACCTCCTCGCGCACCTTCTCCACTTCACTCTTGAGCTCAACTACCAGACGTGAAAGCGTCACGTCGGCAGACTTGGAAGCGATAGTATTGACCTCCCGGTGCAGTTCCTGCGCTAAAAACTCCAAACGCCTGCCCACCGGCTCCGGGCTCTCCAAGGCGATGCGGCACTGGTCCAAGTGGCTGCCGATGCGCGTCAACTCCTCGGCGATGCTGGAGCGGTCGGCCAGCAGCGCAACTTCCATGGCCAGGCGCTGCTCATCCAGGGCCAATCCGCCCAGCCAAGCTTCCAGCCTCTGCTGCAGCTTTTGCCGGTAGTGCTCTACCACGGTAGAAGCTAACCCGGCGGCCTCCTGGACCAAGCCGGCGATGTCATCAAATCGCTTGGCCAGTTCCGCGCAGAGGACGGCGCCTTCCCGCTGCCGCATGGCGCACAGGGCGCCTAGGCCCTGGCCTACGGCACTCTCCACCCCCGGCCAGATCCCCTCCAGGTCTATATCCTGCTCGCAAACGCTCACCAGGGCGGGCACGGCCAACAGCTCCCCCAGACCGGGAGGGTCCGGCAATTGCAGAAGCTCCTGCAGCTCCTTGAGGGCCTGGTAGTAGGAGAGGATCAGGGGCCGGTCCACCCGCACGCACCGGCCACTCATGGTCAAGTCCAGCTTGAGGAAAACTTCCACGCGGCCCCGGTGGACCCGGCTCTTGACCAAGGCACGCACCCGGTCCTCCAAAGGCGAGAGCTCCCGGGGCAACCGGATCACCACTTCACCGTACCGGTGGTTGAGCGATCGCAGTTCGACCGTAACCCGTCCACCTGGAATCTCAGCGGCACCGCAGCCATACCCGGTCATGGAGTGTAGCATCCGCACCGGCCTCACTTGCCAACTTCAGGAAAGTCGCCATCTGCTAGTTCTAGGTCACCGGCGAAATTCCTCCTGCATGCCGCATGATCCGCTAGCATATGGGCAAATTGTGTCACTTCCAGTTCCGGTGAATATTTCGTGGTAGTTTTTACGTAACGCATAGTCACTGCCACCAGCTCCCCGCGAGACCAGGTGAGCGGGCTTACTGAAAGGGGCGCCGGTAAACGGGACCCGTTGCTCCGGCAACATGCCAGACTCGGAACTGTGCTGGACCGCCCCCTCTAGCAGCGACCGGGGGAATTCCAGGTCCCCGGGGCCCGAGGCACGGGCAGTGTGCCAGCCTGCCAGCCATAGCGTGCACACGATCCAGGGGTTACCCGGCACCTGTTCCCGGTCATGACTTCGCCGGAAGTAGTAGTCCCCGGGATACCTGGCCACCTCTCCTACGGCCGTCTGCACTCACAGCCCGCTCTCTAGCTTCTGGGCACGTTGCACTGCCCGAGCGTCACCAGGCGGCAGAAAGTCCCAAAAGCTCACGCCGGGGGTGCTACTGTCCAGGGCAAGGTCATACTCCCAATCGCGCCGGATACAGGCCCCGCACGCATTGCCCAGGGGTCGGGCCGGTAGGGGTGTTCCAGCACCGCCCAGCAGACCTCGTAGGCGGCCTGGGCGTAGGATGCGGCCGCTCCGGTCCTTGGTCAGCTCGCCCGGGGCCGATGCCGCCTCCAGGGCCCGGCACACCGCCGCAGTGAAGGTGAAGATCCCCCGGCGTTCTCCCAAGGATCGTAGGTGGGCAACGGCAACCCGCTGGACCCGCGGTAACCCGCCAGCAGGGTCGCGGCCAAAGCGGGAGCGGAAGCGCTCCTATGCAAGCCCACCGATATGCTGTTGGGCGCGGGGCTCGCTGGAGGGATTATGCGCAATAACCGCCGCTGGACGACGGTTGCAGAGGCCAGGGCTTGCGGCGCCGGCGGGCTGTTTCACTAGCTGCGATGGGCACATCCTCCACCACGATTTGTCTTTCCCGGGACACGCCCACGCCACCCTCTATCACACCGTCACCCTGGAACCCACCGTACGGCACCTGCTGACCCAGGCCGGGGCGCGAACCAGGTTGGAGACCAGGATCGTGAGGGTAGTCACCGTCGAGGGCTGGCTCTTGGCCGTACGGACCCACGGCGGTGGCGAGCTGGAAGGAGCCGCGCTTGTGGACGCCGGCGGCACTGCCGGTCCTCCTGGCCACTGTAAGCGCCATGGGCGGATCGTGCAAGCTGCCCACATCGAGCTTAGCTCCGGCCTAAGCCGGACGGTTGGGCCACCTCGACCTCCTCTGCCTGACCCAGCCCACCGGCGACCGGTCCAAGCTGGAGCTCAGAGCCTGCCGGCAGTATGCCCTCTCAGCGTATGGCGATGAGGTAATCCTGCCGGACACCGACAATGTGAAGCTGATGTCGCCCTACCGCCCGCTAGAGGAGCTGCGCCGCATTCCCGGGCTGGAGAACGCGCCGTACCCGGATCCCAAGGCGGGAGGCCGGAGAAAGTCCGTGCGCTTTCCGGCTTTGACGCCCCACGGTCCCAGGCTGCGGGTGGAAGGGTTCATCAGCTTATTCTGCGCGGGAGAAAGTGCGGGGTGCTGGTGGGACACACCGAAGGCCATCATCACCGGTACCTTGGCCGGGTACAATGCTGCCCGGGTGGCCCGGGGGCTACTCCCCCTCACGCTCCCCACCCAGCTGGTCGTGGGCGACTGCATCGCCTACACCACCGCAGCATCCGACACTTTCTACGGAGAGGAGCAGTCCTTCACCTTCGCCGGTCCCGTCTACTTTGAGTGCATGCAGCGGCTGGGATGGTATATCAAAGCTAACCCGGCCATCGTTGAACGGGTGCGGGAGCCTGGAGTCTCCAGGGTTTTCGCCATGGGCGGCGGCTGTCCGCCGGCCACGGTCACCGACCGGCCCGGACCGGGCGATGGCCAACTCTGGCCGAGTTATCTAGTGGCATCGAACGGACTACCCCCAACCCGCACTGGCGCGCGTGCTCGACGTAGGCTTCGACGTCGCCGGCGTGGGCATGGAGGAGAGCGTGGGGAATTCGCAAGCTACCATACCCGACCGGTAAGGCGGCGTTCTCTACCGGCTAAGTTGCCTTGTTCGAGCCTCCGGCACAGAGCAGGTAGTAGATTTCCGCGCACGTGGCCACCTCGTCCAAGTTCACCCATTCGTTGGCCTGGTGCACGTTGCCGCCGGAGGGGCCGAAGCTGACGGTGGGGATGCCGGCATCCACCAGGTAGTCGGCATCGCACACGCTGGCTCCGTAACCGAGTGCCAGCTCCCGGCCGGTGGCTTTCTCGTAGACGGCGAGTAGCCGGCGGACCTGGGGGTGGTCGGGGCTCACCTCGGCGGGTGGATAGTACGGGCGGGCCGGTGCCACCTCCAGCCTCCCCGCGGTCATGGCCGCTCCGGCCATACGCACGGCGGCCAGGGCCGTCTCCTGGGTCTCGCCCGGTACCAGCTGCTTGCTGATGGTGAGGTCGCATCGATCGGGTATGGTCAATGAGTACCGCTCATAACCCCCGCGTATGCTCAGGGTCACGTACGGGTGGCTTCCTAGACGCGGGTGAACGGCAGCTTCGGCCCGGCTCAACTCCGCCAACAGCCGGGCGGCCTGCTCGATGGCGTTGACGCCGTCTTGGGGCCGGGCGCCGTGACTGGGCCGTCCGTGTACGGAAGCCTGGATGAGGATTTTCCCCGGCCATCCGATGGTGGCGGGCGAAAAGTGCGGCTCGGACAACACGGCCAGCCGGGCGCGCCACCCCCCGGCCAAGAAGGCCAGCATGCCGTCGGACAGGGCCTCTTCGTCGGGAGTAAAGGCCACCAACAAGTTGGCTTTTTGCAGCTGCCCCGTCCGGTACAGTCCTTCCAGGGCGGCCAGCTGGGCGGCGATGCCCGCCTTCTGGTCGGCCGCTCCCAGACCGTAAAGCTTGCCGTCCCTCACTACCGGCGTAAAGGGATCCGTGCTCCACTCTCCCAGGACCGGAACGGTATCCGTGTGCCCGGTAAGCAGGATATCGGCCACGTGTGCGGTAGCCGGGGTCCGGGCCACCACGTTGAACCTCGTGCCCACCGGCTGCAGGGTAACCTGCATACCCCAGTCGGCCAGCACCTCTCCCAAGTGGCGGGAAATCCCGGCCTCATCCCCGCTGGGGCTGGGAATGGCCACCAGCCGGAAAAGCTGGGCCAGGGCCCGCTCGGCGAAAAAAGCGCTCCCGGGCCAATCTACTGTCTCAGTCATGTTCCCACTGCCTCCCCGGGCCTTGCAGCGCGGCGTAAGCGCCGCCACCGGCCCCAGTTGTCTTTCGCAACGACCCGCCCCGATTCCTCCTGGCCC
>DMHJ01000152.1:3665-10745 GCA_003449495.1 Clostridiales bacterium UBA8153 | reverse complement strand
TGGCCGTTGACGATATCCCTTTTCTGGAGACGCGCAACTACGTCCGCCGGGTGCTACGGGCCTACCGGCTGTACCGGCTACTCTACAGGTGGGACCCGGCCCGGGGCTTCTAGGGGCGGAAGCTGCAGCGAACAATGGCCTTGGTGCATAAATCCCGTGGTCTGTGTATCCCGCCTGGCAGGACGGTGGGATGGCAAGTGCGCCGGCAGGACAACCCGAAGGCTCATGAGAAAGGCGGCAGGCAAGGATGGACGCGGAAAAGGCCCGGGACAGGCTCTTCCAGGATATCGCGACCTTCGTAGAGGGGAACAGTCTCAACCTACTACCGGAATGCGATGGGATCAGGATCTACGATGCTCCACTATTGGGCGTTGCGTCTGCCGGCGATGGGTTGTTCGAGCAGTTCCTTGCTCCAGAGGTAATCGGGCCCCACCACCGTCTGCCCGGTCAGTGGCTGACCGGCGCCCGCTCGGTGCTCTCCTACTTTCTGCCCTTTTCTCTGCCCGTTCGAGCCAGCAACCGGGGTACCGGAGCCCCGTCGGAAGAGTGGCTATACGGGCGTATCGGGGGAGAAGCCCTGAATAATGCCGTGCGGGCCCGCTTAGTGGAGATGGTGACGGAGCTGGGGGGGCGGGCCGTGGCTCCGGCGTTGGACCCCCGGTACCAGGTGGTTGACCGCAAGTCCAATTGGTCGGAGAGACACGCAGGCTATGCCGCCGGGCTGGGCAGCTTCGGTCTAGGCCGCTCCTTCATCACCGCCCGGGGGTCTGCCGGGCGCATGGGCAGTGTGATAACGGACCTGGAGCTACCTCCGACCTCGCGGCAAGTTGGGCCGTACGGGTACTGTCCCCAGCTGACCGGCGGCACCTGCGGCGAGTGCATCCCGCGCTGCCCGGTACGAGCCATCGAGGCGGAAGGCAAAGCTCTCGGCAAATGCCAGTCCTACCTGGACTTTGTCAGGAAGAAGTTCGCCCCCCGGTACGGTTGCGGCAAGTGCCAGACGGCCGTGCCCTGCGAGGCAGCCATCCCCTCCGGCGGGCTGGGAGAGGGCGGTAGCGGGTAGGGCGGCGGGACCGTTGCCAAACTGGAGCAGGTAGGTGCCGGTCTACTCGCTTCATGGGGTCCCCCGGTGGATGTCACCGCTGGGCCGGCGGCGAGTGCCCTGGTCCGCCGGTTGCGGAGAAGCTTCCACCCGCTTAGCGGCGGTAGTTACCACCGGAAACCGCCTGCGCGGTGCAGTAAAGGAAAGCCGGCCACCAGTAACGCCCAGACCGGCCGGCTCCACCGGAGAAGATTCCGGGCGGCAGAGGAGCCAGACGGGAACACCGGTATGAGGTTGAACGGGACCAGGATGCAGTTGGCCATGCCCCGGCGCCCGGCCTGCGGCCTGGAACCAGGCCACACCTAAATGCTCTCCCTGGCGGAACAAGCCCACGAAAGCGAAACCCCACAGGAGGCTCACCCAGGGACCGGCGGCATGGACTGGACCCAACTTCCAAGGGTGTCGGTGGTACGGCCAATTCTCTTGTGCGATGAAGGTCGAGCCATAGGACGGGCAGAAAGGAGTGACGCCGAGCAAAGCCAGCAAGGCCTCGAAAGCAACCCGGATTGTCAGGCCGGGCCGGCCTAGCCCGGGCGAGAGGATCGCAATGCTGCCCAGCCAGGCCAGGGGAGAGTGCCGGCGGTCGCCTAGCTCGGCGGGAACTTCCGGCGCCCGGCTACCCCAGCGCAGGATGAAGGTACCGGGGGTGAAGAGGTACCCGCTGGCCCGCCACAGTGACGCCATGCCTCATCCCAGGGTCCTTAGCCGTTGGAGGAAACGCGAAGGGTTCAAGCCCTTGGTGCAGGGACATGTTCCAGGGCGGAGAGAGAGGGGTGCGGCCGTCCTACCAGACCAGCGCCTGCTGCCGGCCGGCCGGTGGGATAGGTCAGTGTAACGGGGTAAGCCGGACCGCATGACCGCCCGGCGCGGGATTCCGGAGTGCTGCCGGGTCAGCGAGAGAGCCGGAGCTCCTCGCGGACGGCCTGGGCCAGCTGGTGAGAGCGAGTGCCGAAGACCACCTGCAGGACGCCAGTCCCGCTTCCCACCCACCCCAAGGCCCCGCAGGCCTTGAGGGCGGTGTAGTCTACCAGGGCGCCATCGCGCAGGGAAACCCGCAGGCGTGTGAGGCAGGCGTCGGCCGCAAGGATGTTGGCAGCCCCGCCCAGGGCCAGGACGATGCTGCGGGCCCCCTCGCCCGGCACCGCGGCCGGAGCGTCTGCTTCCTCCAGTTCCCCCTCGGCCTCCAGGCGACCGGGAGTGGACAGGTTCAGGCGCCGGATGAGTAGCCGGAACCCGGCATAGTAGATGCCGGCGTACATTACCCCCAGCGGGAGGATGAGCCAGGCCCGCTGGGCTCGGTGCCAGTTCACCACGAACTCCAAGAGCCCGGCGCTGGAGGCGAACCCGTGGGTGATCCCCAGCAGCCAGTTGATGGCAAATGAACTGCCGGTCAGGAGCGCGTGCATGCCAAAGAGGATGGGCGCCGTAAAGAGGAACGCGAACTCCACGGGCTCGGTAATGCCGGTAAGCATGCTGGTGAGCGCCGCCGCCATCATCAGGCCCTTGACCTGCCGGGGCTTCCTGGCCTCGTGCATCATGGCCAGGCAGGCTGCGGGCAGACCGAACAGCTTGATGGCGTAGGCCCCGCCCATGAAGAACCCGGCCGTGGGGTCACCGGCGAAGAAGCGTCCCAGGTCACCCGTGGCGCCTTCGAAGGATCCCATGAGCAGGAGCACGATGCCATTGAGGAAGTGATGCAGACCGGTGGCGATCAGGAGGCGCTCAAGGGTACCGTAGACGAACACCCCGGCCATGCCCGCCCCGGACATCCAGTTGCCGAGGGCGGTGATGACCGCCTGCACTCCGGGCCAAATCGCCCCCATGGCCAAGCCCCAGGCTACGCTAACCAGGGAGACGATGATGGGGACGAACCTTCTGCCCTCGAAGAAGCTCAGGTATTCCGGAAAGCGCACTTGGCTGTACCGGCCGAATGCCCAGGCGGCGGTAAGACCGGCCACCAGGCCGGCCAACACGCCCAGCTGGGCGGCCGGGTCGATGGTGCGGGACACGGCGTTGATCACGACATAGCTGGTGGCCGCGGCCAGTCCGGCGATGCCGTCACCGCCGGTAAGGCCCGCGGCGATCCCCACGCCAAAGATGAGGCCCAGGTACTGGAACAGACCCTCCCCGGCCGCCGCCAGCGCCCGGTTCAGGATGGGGACGGGCAGGACGTTGCCCAGAGCCAGCAGGATGGCGGCGGCGGGCAGCACGGCGATGAAAGTGAAGGCGGCGGCGGCGAACCGGTGCAGGCCCCGCTTCATACCCATCCCCCCATTACCGGCGGAATTGGGGCAAGAAATCGCGGTGAGCGGCGAGATAGTCGTCACATAGACGGCGGGCGATGTTGGCCGACGGCACCAGCGGGTGAGCGGTGAGAGCCAGGCAAGCCTTGTGGTACGAACCCTCCAGGGCCGCTTCCACCGCCAGTTCCTCATAGGCGGCCACCGCCGACACTAAGCCGCGCATGAGCGGGGGAAGGGCCGGCGCCTGGAGGGGGTGGGCCCCGCTTTGGTCCACCACGGCGTTGACCTCCACCATATGTGCCAGCGGTACGCTGGGCAGGTTCCCCCGGTTAGGCACGTTGACCACATGCAGGCCGCCCTCGTGGCCGGCCATGGCCGCCACCACTTCCATCATGGCGTCGGCATGCCAGTCGTAGCCCCGGTGCCGGGACAGGTCTTCTCCGGTGGCGGAGCCGGAAAAAGCCTCCAGCAACTCCCTTTCCAGGGCCATGACCTCGTCGGCCCGGGTGGTGGGTGACGCCAGCATCTCGTCCAGGACTTCCGCCCCGTGCAGGTAATAATGAAGGTAAGGCGAGCAGTATAGGCCCGTGGTGGCCATCAGCTGCAGGATGTGCCCAAACTCCTTCTCCTCGCGCTGGTCGGCCAGGGACACGGGCAGCTTTGCCCCGGAAGCCACTACCGAGCGGGCCAGAGCTGTCAGGGACGGTAACAGGTCTTTACCCCGGCACATGACCCGGGTGGCACAGGCGAGATGGTTCAGCCCGGCGTAATCCAGGAAAATCTCGCGACGCGGGATGTCTAAG
Organism: Clostridiales bacterium UBA8153; assembly: GCA_003449495.1. GTDB lineage: Bacteria > Bacillota > Sulfobacillia > UBA8153 > UBA8153 > UBA8153. The sequence continues at coordinate 6,597 of DMHJ01000152.1, read as the reverse complement.
AGCGTAGCCAAGCCTTGCTGCATGGCCATGGGAATGTCGCATAGGCTGAGCACACGCTCATAGCCGGAACGGTAGAGGGCGTTGGCCACCAAGCCGGTCGGGTTGCTGTAGTTGATGATCCAAGCGCCGGGTGCGTAGCGGGCGGCATCGGCGGCCACCTCCAGCATGACCGGGATGGTTCTTAGACCCATGGCAAACCCACCGGGCCCGGTGGTTTCCTGACCAATGACCCGGTGACGGAGGGCGACTTTCTCATCCAAAGACCGGCCGGCCAGACCGCCCACGCGGATCTGGCACAGAACGAAATCTGCGCCTTCCAGGGCTTCGCGCCTGCAGGTAGTAAGGAGAAGCTCCATGCCATGCCCGGATGCTTGGAGCCGGCGGCCGACGAGCCCACCTACGGTCTGCAGCTTCGCCTCGTCAACGTCCATCAGGGCCAGCCGCCCTACGGGGAGGCGTGCTTCCAGGCGCAAGAGCCCTTCCACCAGGCCGGGCGTATAGGCGCTGCCACCGCCAATGATGGCTAGGCGTAGAGGCCGGCTGCCGGTCGGCGGTACTCCCAGGTGCTCGCGTAAGGCTGGTGCAAACGGCACTTCAGTCAAGAGGCAACCCTCCCTATCCCGCCTCTCCCTTCGACGCGGTGGCGGCACCTCCTTCCCGGCCTTGCCGGTAGGCGCCGGGCGTCCCCGGCGTTCCGGAAGCACCGGTCCGGTACGGGTTAATGGAGGTGGCCCGGTACTGGACCTAAGCGGCAGTGCAGGTGAAGACGGAGGAGGCTGAACTTGAGCGGTGGCACGCGGGGCGACCGGGGAACCGCACGATACTGCTTACGGCACATCACCACATCACCGGTACTCTACGTACTTGAGATCGGGCACTAGGTGGAACCACGTCTGGCCCCGGGCGAAGGTGAAGAGCTGCCCCTGGGTGTCTCGTAGCACGAACATGGCTCCGGGCCCAGTCTTCTGCCAGGTGCCGGCGTGAACGCGGCCGTCACGGAACAGCAACGCGCGACCTTGTCCCACCACGTCCATATCCAGCATGGGTTCCTGTCTCATCACCGTCCTGGTTTTGACCTCCAACACCACCAGGTTCTCCGGTGCCAGCTGCTGCCCTTGGGCGGACAGGTGCGGGGAGTCGTTGACCGACCGCCGGTACACCCGCCCATCATACTCGTAGGTGACGATGTTGGGGGCATTGACCAGACGTGCGAACGCCACCACCACTCTGGTAGCGGGATCGCCTCCGGCCCGGTCGCCATGGGGGAGGCGGACTAGCGGAGAGAGCCGCAGTCCCCGGGCCCGGGCGCCCTCGATCAGCTGGCCGGTGCTGGTATACAGGTTGTCAGGGGCCTTTCTATGAGTAACGCGCCGGAAAAAGGCCCCCGCGCCACGGACGCCGTCGAGGCTCTTGGGTGCCTGGCGGGCCATGAAGCGCAAAGCCTCCTCGCACCCGCCGGCGTGGGCCAGGGGGGCGTCGTATCCCAAGGCGATCTCGGCCATAGCCATCCTGAGGCTGCGGACCGGTCCTATGTCCGGAGCGGCCCGGCTCCCAAAGAGGGCCAGCAGTCGCGTGATCCCCCCCTCGGCCAGCACCTCGTACACTACATCGGCAAACTCCACACCGCTCTGGGGACGGGCGGCGCGGTTGTTGCCGATGGCCACCAGGAGCATGCCGGGCAGTTCGGGCTGATCGGGCCAAGGAGAAGGTGGCGGTCGTGGAACCGGAGGATCGACGACCACTGGAGGAGCCACGGGAGGCGGTGGGGGGACTGCCTGGTAGCAGCCCAGTCCGGTTGCAGCCAGCAGGCCTGCAAACAGCATCGACCCGATTATCAACGCAGGCCGCCTCAGTGCCATCTCCCCGCTTCGCCTTCTGCCCGTGCCGGTGGTATTGCTTGGATCTGGTCCTCTTCCCACCTGTATGCCGGGAACGCAGGCGTATTACCGTTCACCAAATCGAAAAACAAAGCCTGCTTAAACACCAAAGCAGGCTAGTAACTCCAAAATGGTGCCGAAGGTGGGATTTGAACCCACACAGGCGTACGCCTACGGCGCCCTGAACACCGCGTGTCTGCCAATTCCACCACTTCGGCTCAACGTCTCATCCGCATCATAGCACATGCGCGTGCACGCAGCAAGTGGGGAAGGCGGCATCCGGCAATTCTCACTTTACCACCTGGCCTCCCAATGCCGCCCGGGGAGGGGGAAGTTCCCGGATGTAGGTGCCCGACCGGGTGGTGGCGCTATGAGGTCCCGGTACCAACGGGAAGATAGCGAAGCGGCCGGGCCAGCCTGCGGTCAGGTACCGCCCCGGCCACCGCCTTGACCTTGGCGGATCATCTCCAGGAGAGCTGAGCGCACGGCCTCCTATATGGCGTTCTTGACTTCAGGCATGGTCATGACCTCGGCTACTCGCGTCTCCAGGGCCTTTTTGAAGTCCGGAGTATCCATGATTTTCTCTTTCTCTAATTGGTCTTGCAGGGCGATTTGCCCTTCGGGAGTCTCCAGCACCTGCTCCAAGGTGAGCCGCACCTGGGTCCTCCGGACCTCCTCCTCGGTCAGTCGTTCGGTGTCATGACTTCGCATCTCCTCTCCCACGGCGACGTGAATCGGTTCGGCGCCGGGTTCCGGCCGGGCTTGGCCCGGCAGGCAACCGGTCACAAGCGCGACTACCGCCATAGCCAGCATCACGGTGACGGTCTTGCGCGGCAATTGCCGTCACCGCCGCTGCCAATTTGCCCTGAAGCCGCCGCCTGCAAACCCAAAGCGCAGTTGCTCCCCGGTTACCTTGTCGGAAGACTGCAGGATTCCGGTTTTCGCGGGAGGAATCCGGGGGGCCGTTGGCCAAGCCTGGCCGGCAGCCCAGGTCTGACCGTGCGTAGGGTCAGCCATACCAAAAATGGTAGCGAGCGGAGTCTAACGGCTCTGAC
>DMHJ01000152.1:2403-3265 GCA_003449495.1 Clostridiales bacterium UBA8153 | reverse complement strand
GGGCCCAAGGGGCCTCAGGGCGGCCGGGCATCTGCCAGGGGGCCGGAACGGGTTTGGTGGCTCATGCGTCATGGATCTGGCACTGTGCATGGGCAGGGCAAGAGCCCAAGCACGACGTGTGGGATGAATGGGCTGCGGCGGTAGCTACACGGTCTGGAGGCTCAGCAACAGCCGCGCCAGTACGCCCTGGTCGGTCTCTTCTATCACCTCCACACCGTGCTGTTGGAGCAGGGCCGTAGTCACACCCGGGCCGGGCCGGCAACTACCGGTGAAGGTGCCGTCGTAGATTTCGTGCACTGCACAAGATGGGCTACGGGATTTTACCACCGCCCGGCTGACCCGGAAGAGCTGGGCCAGCCGCAGGCACTCCCGGGCACCATGTATGAAGTGGGCGGTGACATCGGTGCCGTCTTCGGTGACCACCTGGGCGCGACCAGCCAGGACATCACCGCCCTGCCCGCCGCGGATCTCCGCTGGTGCCCTGGGCGTTTCCAGGCCACCCAATTGTTCAGGGCACACCGGTACGGCCGCGCCGCTTCTTGCCATGCTCAAGACTGCGGGATGGGGAGTGGATCCGGCATCATAACGGCAGTTACATCCGGCCAAGCAGGCACTGACGAGTATCATCGTGTATCGTCCTTTGCATCCTAAGTCTTAGCAGGGGAAACCCTGGAGCTGACGTCACAGGCCACAAGCCCCTTACGTAAATGGGCTCCGGATTCGGCGTTGGACCTTGACAACCGAATACCCGTCATCAAGCTGCGCGAGCATGAGTGGCTCGGGCAGCCAGCAACTCATCCCGGGAGTGGGGCTCATGGTTTGTCCAGACCCGGAATATGATGCGTACCCAGACGTTGGATAA
>DMHJ01000152.1:0-2008 GCA_003449495.1 Clostridiales bacterium UBA8153 | reverse complement strand
GGGCCACTGGGTAGTGTTCCTCCAGGCAAGCGGTGCCCTGGTTGACCAGCCGGGCCTGCAGCCGAATGCGGTTGACTTGGTCCCGGGTGAGCAGTCTGAGTTCCTGTGATGAGGGGACTGTCCGGCTCCAGGTGGCGTAGCCGGTCGAGCTCATGGCGGTCGTGGCCAGTGAGCAGCAGGGCGTCGATGGCGTCCGGCCGTGCACCCGCGGCCTGACGGTGACGGTCCACGGTCTTCGGATTGACGGGATAGACCGGGCAACCCGCCTCCAGCCGGGTGTTGATCAGGACGCCATGGCGCGTGTCCGGGATGCAGGCCAGCTGGGCAGGCGGACCAGACTGCTTGCGCCAGCCCGCTAGGTGGGTCGGCCCCGCAGCCGGATGGTCTGCGCAGAGCTGATCGACCAACCGATCCGGGGGGCCTAACACCACCACGTTATGGTGGTCACCGGCCCACTCAATACCGACCAGTATGGCCACCACCTCCCTGGATCGTGCGTAACTTGGCTCGGGACACGGAGTAGCCTAACCCGGCGGCGCTGGTAGCGCGAGCCTCTGTCAACCGGGTGGCCCGAGCCTACCTCTCGGGGATGGACGCTCTCACTTCAGCGGTCTAGCCGTCGGGGAGTGTGAGCCTTTCCCCGGAAAACCCAGTAACTATGGCTTTGGCGTCACCGGACGCAATTCCTACTGGAGAGCACCCGATCTCATTCTAAAGTGTTAGGGAGTTGACAGTTACATGCCCGCGCGGTACCGGCGTCTACTGGCATTGCTCCTGGTCGTCATCGTAGCTCAAAGCGCTAGCTTTCCGGCAGCGGCCCAGGCACCTCCCGTCACCACACAAGCCCGTTCCGTATTGCTTCTGGAGTACTATTCGGGCCAGATCCTTGCCGGGGTAGACCCGGATCAGCGGCTGATCCCGGCCAGCCTCGTCAAGATCATGACCTTGAAGCTGGCCTTTGAGGCCATTGCCGCCGGGAAAGTGACCTTGGATACCACCACCACCGTCAGCCGGCGGGCCTGGCGGACGCCAGGTTCGACCATGTTCCTCCTGGTCAATACCGAGGTCACTTTGGGCGACTTGCTCTGGGGAACAGCCGTGGTGTCCGGGAACGACGCCTGCATCGCCCTGGCGGAGATGCTGGCCGGAACCGAAGAGGCCTTTGTGGCCGCGATGAACCGCCGGGCGGCCGAGATCGGCCTTACCGGTACCAGGTTTGTGGACTCCCACGGGCTCTCCACTGAGAATTATACCACCGCCCGGGACGTGGCTACACTGGTCCGCCGGTACATCGGCGACCACCCGCAGGCCCTGGAGCTGCACAGCGCCCGCTCGTTTACCTATGCAGCACCGGGTCAGACTCCCATTACCCAGGCAAACCGCAATCTTCTTCTGGGTAGGTACGAGGGCACCGATGGTCTGAAGACCGGTTTTCTCGGCGAGGCCGGGTACAACATGGTGGCGACCAGCCGGCGCGACGGTATGCGTCTCATTGCCGTGCTGCTCGGCATCCCGGGCGTCATCGGCCGGGAGGGAGAGGAAAGGCGGGCCCAGGAGGCCATCAACGTCCTGAACTACGGTTTCCGCAACTACACCACCGTCGCGTTGGCCGACGGCGGGGTTCCCTTGGGTACGGCCCGGGTATGGAAGGGTACTGTAAACCAGGTCAGCGTGGGTCCGGGTGCCCCGGTGCTGGTCACCGTCCCCCGGGGGTCGGAGCAGCTCCTGGAGCGTCGCCAAACCGTCGGCGGCGACCTGGTGGCTCCGGTCGAACCGGGTCGCAAGGCCGGGGAACTGACCGTGGTCGTGCGGGGTCAGGAGGTGGCCAGGTTCGACCTGGTGACCTTGGCGGGAGTACCCCGCGGCGGCTTGGCGAAGGTGATCCTGGACAGCGTACGTCTCTGGTTTGCCAGGATCTTCCGGAGGATGTGAGATGGCAGATCGGAAGAGCACACGTCTGAACTCCAGTCACGGATGTATCTCGTATGCCGTCTTCTGCTTGAAAAAA
>DMHJ01000243.1 GCA_003449495.1 Clostridiales bacterium UBA8153 | reverse complement strand
TACCTCCCGGGACCGGGGGACACGGTGATCGACCGGAACCAGTGCATCGACCCGGTCATCGTCAGCCAGTAGCGGGAAGTCATCGCGGGAAACACCGGCATCTTCCAGCAGCTGTTTGGGCGGGCCATCGGCTTCATCCAGCGGGCCAAAAGCAGTCACGATCTGCTGGAGACCTACGATGTGCCCAACATGGACTTTACCGGCATCGAGGCACTGCGTCTCAAGACCTTGGACCGCATCTTGCGGTACGCCCGGGAGGCAGAGCTCAAGGTGGGTGGAGGTTGACGCCGGGGGTCCCGGCCCCGATCAGCGGGGACGCGGGACCGGCGGCCGGGACCATCCTGCCCTCTCTGCTCAAGCAGGCCAACTACAGGTCAACCCGGTGTCGGCGGCGCCGGGTCGACCTGCAGTTGGGCAGAGCGTTGCCGCCTGCGCGTCTGGGGGTACAGGTACGGCAGTGGCGGTGGCCGGGTATCACGGTAAGGCAGCGGGCAGCCAGGGCGAAACATGGGTCAGATGGCCCATGGCCACATACAGGAGCAAGAGCGACAGCATGGCCGCCACGAGAAACAGGGCGGCTTCCATGCTCCTTACCTCTACCCGGGGCGGCCCGTAAGTCACCAGCATCCTTCTCTCCTGCCCGCGCCCGGCTGCCTGCTCCGCCCTCAAGCGCCACCGGTCCACTGCGGCTGGCGGAACCGGGCTGAGCAATGTCCCCAGGAAGCCCACACTTACCGCGAGCACCCTCAGGACCTTAGCCCCGGCTGCATCCGCCAGGCTGGCCAGGGCGACGGACGGATTGCGCCAGAACCACAAAAAGCCTCTGGCCATGGCCAGGTAGAGGTAGTCAAAGTCGCGCGTCTCGCGGGGGTGAGGCTCCAAGACCTTGACACCCAAGCGGAAGGCCAACCCGCCTGCCCCGAACACCACCAGGCTGTCCAGTAGCTTTTCCGGCGTGAAGACGCTTAGCCGGTTCTGGTGGGGCAGAATGCCCGTGAGCAGGGCCGGGTAAAGGCCGCCCAGGATACACAGGGAAGCCATGATGACCATGGGGATGGTCATGGTGGCTGGGGCTTCCCTGGCCTGGATTTCCTTCTTTCTCAGGAATCCGAAGTAGGTGAACTTGCAGAAGGACAGGAACGTCCCGGCCGAAGTGAGCTTCAGCATCCAGTAGAGTACCGCCTGTCCGCCGGTGGCTTCGTAGATCATGGCTTTGCTGACAAAGCCGTTGAACAGCGGCACGCCGGAGATGGAGAGAGCGGCGATGACGCAGGTGGCGGTGGTGATGGGCATCTTCCTCAGTAGCCCGCCCAGCTCGGAGAGGTCTTGCCGGCCCGTGCGGTAGATCACCGCTCCCATGCACATGAACAGCAGCGCCTTGTAGAGAATGTGATTCCACACGTGGGATAGCCCGGCATCCACGCCCAGGCGAGTACCGATGCCGATGGCGGCGACCATGTACCCGACCTGGCTGATGATATGGTACGATAGCAGTTTGCGGCCGTCGCTCTGGCGGAGCGCCCAGATCACCCCGTAAAGTCCCATCACACCACCCATATAGGCTACGGCCCCTACTCCCGAGAACAACCTGGCCAGTGCGTAGACCGCCGCCTTGGTGGTGAAGGCGGACAGGAATACGCTGGCGGTATAGGAGGCTTTGGGATAAGCGTCGGGCAGCCAGGTGTGGACCGGGATAAAGGCGGCCTTGAACCCGACGCCGGTCAAAACCAGGGCAAGGGGTATACCCGCCAAGCCGGTGAGCTCCATGGAGCCGGTGGCCGAGAAATGGAGCAATATCCCAACCAACATAATGCCGCCGCCGGTAAGATGCATCGCCAGGTAGGCAAAACCGGCCTTCAGCGAGGCCTGGTCCCTCTTGAGCCAGATCAGGACCGCGGGAACTATGGACAGCAGCTTCCAGAACACAAAGAACGCGACGAAGTCTCCTGCAAAGACTACGCCCAACGAGCTGCCGATATAGAGGAAGGAGGCAATATGGTGGGCGTCCTCTTCGACGTGAAGGGAGTAGAGGATGATGAGCAGCGCGCTGAGCAGGAAGATGCGCTCTACAAACAGGCTCAGCCGGTCGGCGTGAAAAGGCGTGACCACAAAACCCAGGAAAGGGAAGAGCCACTCCACCCGGGTCCGGGTAAGCAGGCTGCCCGCCAAGGCCGCCAGGGGTACCAGGACGATGAGGGCCTTCTGAGACCGGCCCTTCACCAGTGGTACCAGCACCGCCCCGGCGAAGAAGATGAGCGCCGGATGCATCACTATCAGTCCTACCCCCAAACCAGTTCAGGCCAGCTGTTCCCGCAGCTTAAGACCAGGCAAACCGACCTTGCCTTACATCCCCAACAGCACCCTCACGCCCGGCCCTACCAGTGACAACGGTACCCGCACGAAGATCCCCAGCACGGCACAGGCCAGGGCCAGGGTAACTATGGGCACCAGCATGCCCAGGGGAGGTTCCTCCTTCAGCTGGGGCCCTTCCCGCGCACCGAAATACATCAGAAGGATGACCCGCAGGTAGACCAGGGCGGTCAACAGGCTGCCGGCCACGATCACCGCCACCAGCACCCAGCTTCCCGTTTCCATGGCGCCCAGGGCCAAGTAGAACTTGCTCATGAACCCCACGGTGGGGGGAATGCCCGCGATGGAAGCAGCCGCCAGGGTGAAGGCGGCCATGGTCAAGGGCATCCGGTAGCCCAGGCCGCGGAAGTCATCGATCCGGCGGATCCCGGCCCGGTACATCACGGCACCGGCGCACAAAAACAGGCAGCCTTTGGCCAAGGCGTGGCTCAGGATGTGGAGGATGCCGCCGGTGAGGCCCAGCTGGACGGCCAAGCCGATGCCCAGCATCACGTAGCCGATGTGAGCGACGCTGGAATAGGCGAGCATCCGCATGATGTCGCTTTGCTGTAGAGCTACCACCGAGCCCGCGAGGATGGCCGCCGCCGCCATCCAGCTGAGCGCCGGCGCTACCGGTATGGCTCCGGTGATCAGTGGCATCCCGAACACGCTGAACAGCACCCGGATGAGGGAATAGGCTCCCACCTTGGTCACCAGGGTGGAAAGGACGGCGACCGGTGCCGGTGCCACGGTATAGACGTCGGGCAGCCACGCGTGCAGGGGGAAGAGCGCCGACTTGACGCCGAAGGCTACCAGGAAGAAGGCGAGGGCGGCCAGCACGACCCAGGGATGGTAGGCGTAGGCCACCGGCAGCCTGGCCGCCAGATCCGCCATGTTGAGAGTGCCGGTGACCATGTACAGGTAACCGGTCCCCAGCAGCAGAAGGCTGGTACCGATGGACGCCAGTATCAGGTAGCGGTAACTGGCGAGGAAAGAACCCTTTCTACCCATCATGGGCACCAGGGCGTACGCGGCCACCGAGAAGATCTCGGTCATCACAAACAGGTTGAACAGGTCACCGGTCACCGATACGCCCAGGAGCCCGCCGGTTAGCAGCAGCATCATGGTGTAGTAGGAGGTGGCCTTGCCTTCAGGCAGCTCCTTCTTGATGTAGCTCCTGGAGTATGCCCCCGCCAGGAGGCTGACCAAGGAGACGACCAGGCACATGAAGGCACTCAGCGGGTCGACGACCAGCTCGATGCCCCACGGCGGTTCCCAGCCTCCCACAGTGTAGTAGATGGTGCCTTGTGCCAGCACAGAACCGACCAGTGTCAGCGAGAACAGTACGGAAAGCCCCGTGGCGGCCGCGGCCACCCAGTAGCAGTAGCGTTCCCACCACAATCCCAAGAGTGGGATGAGATAGGCTCCGATGAACGGCGCCATGACCACCAGGATAGGGGCATTCTCCATCGTCCAGCGGCTCCTTGCGTTTCGAGATCACTACCTCAGCATCTTAACGCCCGGGCGACAGGCCTCACGCAGCTCCGGCCGGACCGGGCCCGGCGAGCGTACCTTCAACTACCCCCGTCCGGCTCCGGCCGGAGCCGGACGGTTCGCACCGGTGCCCCGCCACTACGCCCGGCTTCCTGCCCCACAGCACCGGGCACCTGCGCTCCGGCGGACCGGCGTGGCCCGGGCCGACACCCGCCCGCCGGCTTACAGCTTCATCAGCCGGTCTGCGTCCAGGGTGCCATGCTCTTGGTAGATCTTGATCACCAGTACCAGGGCAAAACTAGTCAGCGCCAGGGCTACCACGATGCCCGTAAGCACCAGGGTATGGGGCAACGGGTTCACGTACAGGTCAACTCCGGGCACGGTGATGGGAGGGGCCCCGCCTCGCTTATCGGCGACGGCGATGAGAAACAGGAACACCGATGTGGAGAGGATGTTCAGACCCATGATCTTCTTGATCAGGTTTCTGCGCGCTACCATGGCGTAGAGCCCAATCAAGAGCAGAGCTACAGAGATGAAGTACGGCACATTGCCGGGGATCACCAGGTCACTCATGGTCTTCCGCCATATGGAGGAAAAGTGTGGAGACCAATGCCATGATATGCACTCCAATCGCCATGCCGATCAAGAGGATCATAAGTGCTCTGACTTGCGCAGCGGGCAGGGGAAGGGGGATGATGCCGTAGTCCATGAAAACCCCTCCGGCCAGAAGAGACAGCAGTCCGATGCCGGCAAAAAGCAGGGACCCGGTGCTGTCCATGGCGATGCGAATGGCGTGCCCGGCCCTGGCCTCGGCGCTGGCCAGGTCATAGGAAAGGGCCAGCAGGATCAGGCTCGCGCCTACGATCACCCCGCCCTGGAACCCGCCTCCCGGGCTGATCGGCCCGTGTACGATAACGTAGAGACCGAAGAGCTGGATGAAGGGCGCGAGTATCCGCGCTGTGGTCCGGATGATTACCGTGGTCACCGGCGCTTTCTCCCTAACAGGACCGACAGCACCGCGGCGCAGGCGGTGAACATCACCGTGAGCTCGCCCAGCGTGTCATACCCGCGGTAGTCGGCCAGGATGGCGGTGACCATGTTGGGCACCCCGGTCTCCCGGTAGGCCATCTCGATATAGCGGGGGGCCACATGGCGGTGGGCGGGTGCCCCCGGGTCGCCGAACGCCGGCATGTCGGTGACGGCCAGCGTGAGTATGGCGCCGGCTACCAGCAAGACCATGAGTAAGGCTAGCTGTCTATACATCTTCTTCTCTCCGGTCCGTCTTGGCGATGGCGATGACAAACAGCAGGGTGGTGACTCCGGCCCCCACCGCCGCCTCGGTCAAGGCCACGTCCGGGGCTTTGAGCTGGGTGAATACGATGGCCATGAGCAGGCTATAGACCATGAAGACCACGGTGGCCGCCAGCAAGTCCCGCATGAAGACGGCGGCGACGGCCAGCACCACCAGCAATGACATCAGCAGAAATTCAGCTATTCCCATGGCCCAGCTCCCCGTACCGGTCCAGGACGGTCTTATCCCACATCTTCACGCCGTGCTTATAGGTCGCCCGCACCAAGGCGTGCGCCGCCGTGGGACTGGTGATGAACACGAAGATGATGATGAACAGCAGCTTCGCGCTGGCGACGGTTGCCCCCTCGTGCAGCATCAACCCCAGCAGTATGAGGCCCAGTCCGAGGGTGTCGCATTTGGTTACCCCGTGGAGGCGGGTATAGACGTCGGGGAACCTGAGCAGGGCGACGGTTCCCAAAAGGAAAAACAAGGCCCCCAGGGAGAGGAGGACGACCACCAGGAGCTCGACGATCATCCCACTTTCCCACCTTCCAGGTACCTGGCAATGGCCAATACCGACAGGAAGGCCAGCAAGGCGTAAGTCAGGGCGATGTCCAGGTAGATCATCTGGTTATACACGAACGCAAGCAGCGTGACCACGGCCAAGGTCTTGGTGGTAATGGCCTGCGCCGCTACGATGCGATCGGGCAGGGTGGGCCCGGTGAAGAGCCGGTATATACACATGAGGGTAGTAAGAGACAGTGCCAGCACGATGAACAGGAAAACGCTCATGACTTGCCTCCGAACAGCTTCTCCACGTGCTTTTCGAACTCCCTCTCGATCTCCAGAAGCTTCTGCTCATCCTCAATGGCCAGGCAGTGAATGTACACGTCCTTCCCCACTACATCCACGGTCATGGTGCCGGGCGTGAGCGTTATGGAGTTGGCCAGGACGGTGAGGGCAATATCGCTGTCCAGCCGGGAGCCGAACTTTATGATGCCGGGGAAAAGGGGCATGCTGGGGCTGAGGGCGCGGCGCGCCACGTCGATGTTGGCGATGATGATCTGGTGGATCAACCAGCCGAGATAGGGGATGAACCGGAACAAGACCCGCAGGCCGGTAGCTGCTCCGGCATGGTCGGTAGCGAGCAAATCCCGGGAGAAGCGGCCCACCAGCAGGGAAGAGACGAAACCGAGACCAAGGTGCATGGCGTCGAGTCGGCCGGATAGCAGCACCCAGAAACCAAACAGGACGAATGTGAGCCAGTATCGAGAGAGATGCTTCAACTTAGCACTAGCCACCATTCCTGTCTCAGCGTGCAGGCTCGGCATCCACCGGGCTAGAGCAGCCTTGGGAACGTGCCACACGCCGAGGCGGAATTGTGTTCCAGCGGACCACGATGGCCAGCTTGGCACACATCAGCCTAACCGTAGCCCTCTTCGGCATGGGCTCGAAAACTCCTCCTGTAGTGTCGTTAAGGGCGGGTTGTGCACGCTCCGTGGCATCCTGAGACGAGTCCGTAGACTCTTCGAGCCGGTGGTGATCCGTTACACACTGGGCCGGGTCGCCTTCATTTGTGCTAGAACCCGCCAGCCCCACCACACGGCCCGCCGTCACCACCCGGCCGGATTCCCCCTTGCCCCCATCTCGACACCGGCGGCTTGACCAAGCGGCAGCAGGGAAAGCTCCTTAGTTGGTCGAAGGATGATGCCTGATCCTCTATCTGGTGCAAGGGAGTGATAATAGTGGCTGACAAGGTCATGTTGCACGAGCTGACGCGTAGCGCCTTTGAGACCTGGCTGGCCCAGGATACGCCGGTGGTGATCATTGCCATCGGTTCCATCGAACAGCACGGACCGCACTTGCCCTTAGGCACCGACTCGCTGGGGGCGGTGGCGGTAGCCAGGAAGGTCGCGGCAGCCAGCGGGGCTTTGGTGGTCCACCCGTGCTGGCCGGGATACTCCCCCCATCACATGGGCTTCCCGGGTACGGTGACCTTCAAGTTCGATACTTTGAAGGCGGTGCTCATGGATACCATCGAGAGCTTGGTGCATCACGGGGTCAATAAGATCCTGCTTATGAACTTCCATGGCGGCAACCGCGAAATCGTGGCCAGCGTGGAGCGACTGGCCCGTCGCCAGTTCGGTGCTCAGGTCATCAACGCCGTGGCGCCGCCGCCGGCCCCGGAAGAAGCCAAGCGCCAGCAGGAGCTGATGGACACGCACTCGGGTGCGGGAGAGACCGGATTCGCCCTATCCGAGTTTGGGCACTTGGTGGAGATGGACCGGGTGCGGGATTGGAAGCCCAGCATGAAGCTGCCGGCGGAGCTCAAACGTCTGGCCGGTGAGGGCGTAGACCGCAGCATACTGGCTGCCCTGACCATGCTTTACCTGAATAACAGCCACGAGTTCACCGCCGACGGCGTCTGGGGCTATGCCGATCCCAACCAAGCCGACCCGGCCCGGGCAGCGGCCATGGTGGAAGAGAACGTTAAGCGCGCGGCCCAGTTCATCAAGGCGTGGAAACGCCTGCCGTAGACGCGCCACCAGGTGAACCTCTAAGGCCCGGTGGGGGGAGGGTCGGCGTTGCTCCATATCGGAGTCCTGGCTTCGGGGCGCGGCAGCAACCTGCAGGCACTGATGGACGGATGCGCCGGCGGACGCATCCGGGCACGCATCGTCGTGGTGATCAGCAATAACTCCCGGTCGGGAGCCTTGGCCCGGGCCTCCCAGGCCGGCGTCCCGGGCTACCACCTTAGCGACCACACCCATCCCGCCCCCGGGGAGCTGGATGCGGCCATCTGCCACGTTCTGCAGGAGCATGCCTGTGACTTGGTGGCGTTGGCCGGATATATGAAGCAACTGGGTCCTGCGACCTTGGGAGCGTTTCCGGGCCGGGTGGTGAACGTCCATCCGGCCCTGCTCCCCCGTCACGGCGGGCTGGGCATGTACGGCATACGCGTGCACGAAGCGGTCTTGGCGGCAAAGGATGCCTACAGCGGGGCCACCGTTCACCTGGTGACCGGCGAGTATGACCAGGGGCCGGTATTGGCCCAGCGCCGGGTGCCGGTGCTGCCCGATGATACGCCGGAGACACTGGCCGCCCGGGTCCTGGCCGTGGAACATGAGCTCTACGTAGAGACAGTTGCTGCCATCGCCCGGAGCGAGATCGCCTTACCCATTCCCAGCTGATGGATTGCCTTGCGGGCGGACGGTCCCACCGGGCCGCCCGCCCCTTTCCACAGCAATGATCATTGACTGGATGAAGTCGTTGGAGGGTCGGACGTGTTCTTAGCCGCAACTCTTGCCGTCATACTCATAGCCGTAGTCGTCTTTAGCCGTCGCGGTGTCCCTCTAGGGGTGGGCCTCACCGCAGGTTCGCTGGTCTTGGGCCTTTCGGGCGATGTAGGACCGGCTACCATCGCCGGTGTATTCCTCCGCACTCTGGTGCGGCCGGATGTGGTGAGCTTGGCCCTGGTGGTCCTGGGTATCAGCTGGATGGGACGGGTGATGAGCCAAAGCGGTGCCTTCACCAACCTGCTCACCGATGCTCGCTCCCTGGTGCGTAACCAGCTGGTACTGCTATCCGGATTTCCCGCGCTCCTCAGCATGCTCACCATCCCGGGAGGAGCCATCATGTCTGCGGGCATGGTCGGCGAGATCGGCGACGAACTCGGGATGCAGGCCCAGGAAAAGGCCGCCTGTAACGTCCTGTTCCGTCACTTGTGGTACTTTGTGTATATGGTCCATCCCATGTATGCCATGATCGAGGGCATCAGCGGGGTGAGGATACTCACCATGCTCCAGCTGGCCATCGGCCCCGTGGCCTTGTCCTGGCTGGTGGGCCTTAAGACCTGCGCCCGCCGGGGGAAGCCGGCGGTTCACAATGGAAACGGTAGCCGGCTCACCGCTGCAGGTCGCCTGGCCTATGCCTCGCTTCCCATCCTCGTGGTCATCGTGACCCGGGGCATCCTGGGCATGAACTTTGTATTGGCGGTAAGCCTGGGATTAGCTACTGCCGTATTGTATGGGTGGCACGAGGCCCCGGACCGGCCGCGTCTTAGAGACCAGGTGAGCACAAGACTGAGAACACGCCCCGACCTCTGGCTGGGAGCGGCCGCCGTGGGTGTGATGATGTTCCAGGAGTTCATCAGGCTCACGGGGGTCCACCAGTCGCTGGCCGGGCTCATCACGGAACGCGGTATACCGCTACCCATCACCGCCCTGTTAGTCCCGCTGGTCTTAGGGATGGCATCGGGGTCCAACCTTGCCGCGGTGGGCATGAGCGTACCGCTGTTTGTGGCCGTGGTACCCCCGGCCTTGTTGGCCCGCTACGTGGTCTTCGTCTACACCTGTTCCATGGCCGGCTATATGATATCACCGGTTCACCTGTGCCAGGTGCTCAGCTGCCAGCACTTCGGTACCACCCAGGAGCGGGTGGTGCGACAGATGCTGCCCGCCCTCCTCACCCTGGTGGCGGCCTCGGCGTCGCTGCTCTGGATCTAGAGCGGTTTGCCGGGCAACCGATCCTGGACCAACGGCAACGCATAGGTTGGGGAATTGGGCTCATAGTGTAGCGTCCTTCAGATGAGTCATGGCCGAGGTTCGAAGGATTCTCGCCGTGCGGGCACACTCAGTTCTGCCAGCCTGAGTTGGTGCTGGCGCCCGCAGTTCGGAGAGAGCGTGAGCGAGAGTGGGTGTGGGCCTCATTGGTGCGTCGCCGGTGATGCCAGCTTCGGCAGCGATGCTGCTTTCCGTGACCTTGGCGGCTTCTGCTTCGCGCCCACACCCTGCTGTGGCTCGAGGCCCCGGGGGTGCAAGTGCCCGTCTACGCGGGCCGGGGTCGTCCGCCGCAAAGGCTCCGTCCCCTCGCGCCCTCCTGCACCGTGGCCGCCGTTGCCGCCGACCCCAGACCCCCGGCCAGGAGCTGACCCGGGCGGAAGGGGCTAAGGACCCATCGTCGCCCAGGTAGCTCGCCGCCGGGTGGTGGAGGCCCGCAACGGGTGGCCGCATCAATCGTTGTGGCTCTGCATGCGCCGTGAGCGCGACGGCGAGGTTAAGTTCGCCTTCAGCAACGCC
>DMHJ01000053.1 GCA_003449495.1 Clostridiales bacterium UBA8153 | reverse complement strand
GGCCAAGCACCGGTCTTTAGGTCAAGAACGGGTTACACCGCTTCTCCAAAGCGATGGTACTGGTGGGCCCGTGCCCGGGATAGACCATGGTTTCACCAGGCAGGATCATCAACCGCTCCTCCAGGGAGCGCATGAGCTGTTCGGTGTCTCCGCCCGGCAGGTCCGATCGCCCGATACTCCCGGCAAAGAGGGTATCCCCGGTGAACACCGCGCCGGCGGTGTGCAGGCAGATGCCGCCCGGACTATGCCCGGGCGTGTAGATGACCGCAAAGACCAGTTCTCCCACGGTAATGCGGTCGCCGTCGTTCAAGAGGTCGTCGGCCGCCATGGCCAGAGACTCCCCCACCCAACTGGACAGGTTAAGCGCCGGGTTACCGAGCATGGGCGCATCACCGGCGCCGATGAGGAGACGGGCTCCTGTCAACTGGCGTAGGCGGGCGTTGCCGGCGATGTGGTCGACGTGTCCATGGGTGTTGACGATGAGTACTACGGACAGTTTCCGGCGGCCTGCACTCTGGAACACAGGAGCTGGGTCGCCGCCCGGGTCGATGACCATGGCTTGACCCGTTTGCTCGCACCATACCAGATAGCAGTTGGCTTCCAGCTCGCCCAGCGCAAAGACCTCGACCCGCAATGGCCCAACCTCCCCGTCTATCTTTGGCCTGCCATCGCCCCGGTCCCACCGGACCCAGGTGAGCATAGAGTTCCCCGCGGCTAGAACTGCTTCGCGGAGTCGAGCAAAATCGTGACGGGCCCATCGTTTTCGATGGTAACCACCATGCGGGCCCCGAACTCGCCGGCGGCCACCACGATGCCTAGGCCCTGCAATGCGGTGTTGAACTCCTCATACCGCCGGAATGCCTCCTCTGGAAGCGCGGCCTCGCTGAACGACGGCCGGCGACCCCGGCGGCAGTCTCCCAACAGCGTGAACTGGGAGACCGACAGTACCCCGCCTCCCACGTCCAGAACCGACCGGTTCAACCTGCCGTCCGGGTCTTCGAAGATTCTCAGGTGGGCGACTTTATCTGCCAGGTAACTGGCATGCTCCCGGGTATCGGCGCGACAGACCCCCAGGAGCACTACCAGGCCCGGCCCGATAGCTCCTACGGTGCGCCCGGCTACCGTCACTCTACCGGCAATCACCCTCTGCACCACGGCCCGCATAGCTTCTGCTTCCCCACTAACGCTGGCTCTTCCTCATCGCGCGGCCGACATTGATCACATCGTGGAGCCGTTGCAGTCGCCGGAACAGGTGATCCAGCTCCTGCAGATCGCGCACCTCCAAAGTCAAGTCGATGGTGGCGGAACCCTCATGGTTGCGCCGGGCCCGGGCCTCGCTGATGTTGCAGCGCATGTCCTTCACCACCTGGGTGACGTCGAACAGGAGGCCGGCCCGGTCCAAGCCGCTGATGGTCACGTCCACCGGGTAACGGCCGGCGGGTTCTTTTTCCCAGGCCACGTCTAAAAGGCGCGCCGTATCCTCCTGATGGCTGGCCAGATTCGGGCAGTCCACCCGGTGTATGGAGACCCCGCGGCCCCGGGTGATGTACCCGATGATGGGGTCGCCGGGCACCGGGTTGCAGCAGCGCCCAAACCTGACCAGCACCTGGTCAAGGCCGTGCACCAGCACTCCCGAATCCGAACGCCTCTGCTTGGGAGGCAACACCACCAACAAGTCGCTGTCCTCCGCCGGACGGGCCACGGCCCGGTAGCTATCGCGAAGCCGGGCGGCCACGTGTCCGGCCGTGATTCCCCCGTAGGCGATGGCCGCCAACAGGTCATCCAGGGAGGCGAAGTTGAGACGCCGGCACACGCTCTGGACCACTTCGTCTTTCAGTAGCTCCTTGGGGTCCTGCTCCAACCGGCGTAGCTCCTTATCCAGTAGTTCCCGTCCCCGGGAGATGTTCTCTTCGCGCCTTTGCCGTTTGAAGAACCCGCGGATCTTGGAGCGTGCGTTCGAGGTCTTTACCAGTTTCAGCCAATCCAGGCTGGGGCCCGCCGCCTGGCGGCCGGTCAGGATCTCCACAATATCGCCGTTACGCAGCACGTAATCTAGAGGTATGAGTCTACCGTTGGCCCTGGCGCCGCTACACCGGTGCCCAACGTCGGTGTGGATCTGGTAGGCAAAATCCAGCGGGGTGGAACCGGCGGGTAGAGCGATGACATTACCCTTGGGCGTGAACACGAACACTTCATCATCGAACAAGTCGATTTTGAGGGACTCCAGAAACTCGCCGGCATCCCCGGGTTCCCTCTGCCACTCCAGCACCTGGCGCAGCCAGGCCAGTTTCTGGTCAAAAGGCGGTTCCGGTCTCCTGCCCTCTTTGTACGTCCAGTGAGCGGCGACGCCATACTCGGCGGTCCGGTGCATTTCCTCAGTACGGATCTGGATCTCAACCGGATCACCTTCGGGACCTATGACCGTAGTGTGCAGCGACTTGTAGCCGTTGGGCTTGGGCATGGCAATGTAGTCTTTGATCCGCCCGGGTATGGGCTTCCACAGCTCGTGGGCCAGTCCCAATACGGCATAACAGGCCGGGGCCGAGTCGGTGACCACCCGTACCGCGATGAGGTCGTATATCTCCGAGATACCCCGGTCTTGCGTTACCATCTTGTGGTGGATGCTGTAGAGGTTCTTGGCGCGGCCCTGCACCTCGGCCCGGATTCCCGCCTCCGCCAACCGCTGCTTCAGCAGGTCGATGACTACCTGGGCTTCGGCTTCCCTCTGACCACGCTGCTTGGCGATGGCCTGGGCCAAGCGGTAAAACTCACTGCTTTCCAGGTAGCGGAAGGCCAGATCCTCCAGCTCCCATTTGAACCGCCAGATGCCCAGCCTGTGGGCCAGTGGCGCGAAGATGTCCAGCGTTTCCCGGGCCACGTAGCGCCGGCGTTCTTCGGGCAGATGCTCCAAGGTGCGCATGTTGTGCAGTCGGTCGGCCAGCTTGATGATCACTACCCGCAGATCCTCGGCCATGGCCATGAACATCCTACGCAGATTCTGGGCCTGCGCTTCGGCTTGGCTGGAGAACTGCAGGCGGCCAAGTTTGGTCACTCCATCCGCCAATTTCGCCACTTCTGGGCCGAACTCGCCCTGGATATCCTGGATGGTGATGGAGGTGTCCTCGGCGACGTCGTGCAGGAGGGCGGCAGCCAAGGTGACTCCATCCATCTCCAGTTCGGCCAAAATCGCGGCCACGGCCAGGGGATGCTGGGCAAAAGGCTCCCCGGAGGCTCGCTCCTGTCCATCATGGGCCCGGGCGCTGTATGAGAGAGCCCTTTCCACCAAGGCCACATCCTGCTCGCGGGCATAGTCCCGCACCCGCCGCAGGAGGGCACCGGCATCCTCTACCATACCACCTACACCGCCTGTCGCCTGATGACCTCTAGGTCTCGAGACTGAGCACGCTGAAGACCCGGTATTCTCCTAGGCGCTGCCTGCCGGGCAGGTACGCCAGTTCGATGAGGAACGCCACCCCGGCCACCACGCCTCCCAGCCGCTGGATGAGATCCAGAGTGGCCAGGATGGTGCCGCCGGTAGCCAGCACATCGTCCACCGCCAGGACCCGCTGGCCGGGCCGGACGGCGTCCCGGTGGATCTCAAGCCGGCTGGCACCATACTCCAGCTGGTACTCGCCTGCAAGGGTGACAGCAGGCAGTTTGCCTGCCTTGCGCACCGGGACGAATCCCTTGCCCAGGGCCTGGGCCAGGGCCGAACCAACGATGAAGCCCCGCGCCTCCGGGGCTACCACCACCTCAAAGTCAAGGTTGCCGCATGCTGCCCCCAGCCGCCCTATGGCCTCCCGGAAAGCCGCGGCATCCTTGAGTAGCGGGGTAATGTCCTTGAACGATATCCCCGGCCGCGGGAAGTCCGGTATGACGCGAAGCCTTGCCACCAGATCCACGCTCAACCCTCCCCCATTGCCTTCTCCAGCCAGCGCCGGTAGGTGTCCACCGATTCCTCCAGGGCAACGGATACACTGACCACCGCTTCACTCCACTCCTGCCTGCGCCGGGCGTAGGTCGGACTCTGGTCTAGCTCCGGGCGTTGCGCCGGCGCCGGCAACATGATCACCGACTCGGCGCCGTCCACCCGCTCCACCGCCGCCAGGCGAAGCTCGGCAAACACCTTGAGGCCCAGCTCTACCAGCACCCAACCCGAACCGGGGAACTCCTTCTCCACCTCTCCCCGGACGCTCTCTACCGGCACCGGCCGCTGGAGTCTCTTCTCCAGATTCCCCAGGGTCCGGTAGAGGCGAACCAAGACTTCCCGGTCTAGTGCCATCGCTCGCCAGTAGTTCAAGGCATCGGCTACCTCGACGGCGCCGTAGGCCAGGACGACCCGGGCAGCCCGGGCCGACCGGGAGAAGAAACGGGCCGGTGTGGGCGCCGGAGTGCACCAGACCACCGTGCTCGGCCGGACCGGCCACCACTCTCCGGGGTCCGGGCTGACCAGCGTAGGTAGGGCGCCTTGTTCAAAACTCTCCTCGATATACCGGCGATATGCTACCGGCAGGCCGGCGTCATAGTATTGAACATCCCGCCCCCGGCTCCGGAGGTGGCCGGTCAGTTCCCGGGCCTGCCCCGGGTGGAGCGCCCAGACCAGTACGGCCCCGCCGGAGACCTCTTCCACCACTGCCCGGCAGTCCCGGCCTCGGCCATCGTTCAGGGGCGGCGGCGTTACCACCTCCACCCTGGACAGGGTAGAGGATTGAGGCCGGGTACCTTCCAGGGTCGAGATGGCAGCATGCAAATCTTCGCCCGGGCCGCCGTCTCCGGCGGGACGCCAGTCCTCAACTAGGAGCCGCACGCGCTTGGTCGAACGCCACTGGTCCAGCTCCGGGCGGAACGCCAGATCCAGCCGGCCTTCCCACCCACCGCGACTACCGACCCTGAAGGCGACGGCCGGTACACAGCGGCCCTGCCGGTCCCGCACGTCAAAGCCTAGATGCTGGCCGTGCTGACCCAACCGTCGCATCCTCTCGACCTGCACATCCCGGACCATGAGCAATGGCTGGGGGTTAGCGGCACCGCACGGCGACAGGCCTTCCAGGGCCTCGAGCAAGCTCAGGCTGAGATCTCCCAAGGACACCTCGGCATCAATGTCGAGGACCGGCAAGAACAATCCGGGTGGCGCCGCCGAGGCGAAGCGATTGAGTGCATCATTCAGATCATCCAAAGCACCGGCAGCTACGGACACACCGGCGGCCATGGCATGTCCACCGAACCGGGTCAGGTGGGCCTGGCAAGCTTCGAGGGCCTCTCCAATGTCAAACCCCGGGATGCTGCGCGCCGAACCACGGCCCACCCCGTCCTCCAGTCCTACCAGCACCACCGGGCGCCAGTAGGCATCGACCAGCCGGGAAGCCACGATGCCCAGCACGCCCGGGTGCCACCCGCACCCGGACAGGACCAATACCCGGCGGTCGTCCCCGTCGGGAAGTACCCG
The DNA here is from genome assembly GCA_003449495.1 of Clostridiales bacterium UBA8153. GTDB lineage: Bacteria > Bacillota > Sulfobacillia > UBA8153 > UBA8153 > UBA8153. The sequence goes on along the minus strand of DMHJ01000053.1, from coordinate 1,614 downwards.
GCGTACGTCCGAGAGCACGGCTTCTTCCATTTGCTGGCGCAACTGGTTGCATTGGTCCAGTTCCTTGGCCAAGCCGGCGGCTTCGGCCGCCTGCTGAGTCCTGAGGAGGTGAACGGCAGCATCGGCCCTGGCCACGCGACCGGCGGCATTGAGGCGCGGGGCCAACCCATAGGCAACGCCCGCGGCGTCCAGGGCTCCCCGTATGCCGGCGATCTGCGCCAGGGCGTCCAGCCCAGGACGCCGGACCTGGCTGAGCCGTTCCAGGCCCAGTTTGGCCAGTACCCGGTTTTCTCCCACCAGTGGCACCACATCGGCGATGGTGCCCAGGGCGGCCAGATCCAATGCCGTCTCCGGGTCTACCCCGGGGACATGGGCCGCCAGTCCCTGCACGACTTTGAAAGCAATCCCCGCTCCCGCCAGGTCGGGAAACCGGTAGCGGGAGTCGCCCCGCCGGGCGCTGACCACCGCCACCGCCGGGGGTAGCCGGGACGGACACGGGTGGTGGTCGGTGACGATGACATCCATGCCCCAGGCGGCAGCTTGGGTCAACACCTGGTGATCGTGGACGCCGCAGTCTACGGTGACCACCAGTGAGGTGCCCTGCCGGGCCCAGCCCTCAAGGGTCGGCCCGTGCAGCCCGTAGCCTTCCTGTATCCGGTGAGGGATGTGGTAGTCCACGTGACGCGCACCGGCCTGCAGCAGCGCCTCCATGAGAAGACAGGTGGCAGCCACTCCGTCCACATCGTAGTCGCCCCACACCAACACGCGCTCGTCGTCTCGCATTGCCCTAAGCAGCCGGTCCACCGCCCGGTCCATGTCGGGCAGGCCGTAGGGATCGTGGAGGTGCGCGGGCTGCGGGCGCATAAAAGCCGCGGCAGTGTCTAGGTCCAGTCCGCGCCCGATCAGTAGCGCGCCCACCAGCGGCGGCACGCCCAGCCGGCCGGCGAAGGCGGCGGCCTGGGCAGGCCAAGCGGCGACCTTCCAGACCCGGTTAAGGCTGCGCATAGCTCGTGCGGGCCGCCGGGGTGAATTCCCCCCCTGGCTGACCCGGTGTCTGCCCCCGTCTACGCATGGCCGGTCTCAGGTTGGCGCAGTCTGTCTCTACAGATGCGGAGTTCCGCCTCCAAAGCCCTCACCCGCTCGCGTTCCTCGTGAAGCAGGTGCCTATGGGTCCATCCCTTCACCAAGGACCACAGCAAGGCCGTCGCTGCGCCCAAGGTGACAGATACCAAAACCACCATCACCAGGGATGTCTCGAAGCTCCAAACTGCGATACGCACCGTAACGTTCGCAGCATTCTGGACGGCAAACAGTGCCACCAAAGTAGCAAGAACCAGAGCAGTGATGAGCACGTTCCATTCCCCCTCTTCAGCTGCCACCTGTCACGCGGTGTCTGTGCTTTCATCACGCCCCGACTGGATTCCTGCCTACACCGGGGGGTCCTGTGGCAGCGCCCAAGTCCGGCCGAGCCTGCTGGATGACCGGTGCGGTACTGCCGGCAGGCCGGAATAGGTGCGTGTTTCACAACGCCCTCAGGCACCAAGCATACCGCCGCTGGTCCAGTCCGCTTGTCAATCTAAAAGTGATCCCCCCGGGGGTGCGGACAAAAACCTG
>DMHJ01000140.1 GCA_003449495.1 Clostridiales bacterium UBA8153 | reverse complement strand
ACCCGCCAGCTCGTACTCGCCGGTGTATAACCGGGGGTCGCAGGTCATCGACAGGTCAAAAGCCCGGGTAAACACCAGCTCCTGGGCGCCGCTCTCCAGTCCCAAGGGTATGGCCACGCTGCAGACGCGCCCCAGGGTGTCGGTGGCGAAGTTGGCGAGCATGGTCATGGCAGTGCCCACCACCGCGAACTTCACCTCGAAAGTGTCGTAGTGGTGGTGGGTGATGGCCAGGTCGATGATGCCGTACTTGCCCGTGAGCACTTGGTCTTTCAAGGCGATGGTCAGCGTGCCGGCGGCGGGGTGCCGGTATACACCGGCGTATTCCGGTAAGGAGTGGGTTGGGCTGGTACCCGCCCGCCGCGCCAGCCGCAGGGTCTCGTCTTGCTTGGTCTGGGCCTGCTCTACCTGGGATACCAGCTCCTGGTAGCGGCCGCTCCAATCAATGGGTTCCAGTTCAAGCAGGCAGTCGAGTACGTATTTAGTGATGATGTCTGGCAGTTGGCTGTCGCTCAGGTTGGCCAGGACCACCACCCCGGTTCGCCGCGCCGGGACCAGGCACACCTGGGCGGTGAAACCGGCCGTCCCGCCGCCGTGGTGGACGATGGTATGCCCGCGGTAGGCGTTAGTGGCCCATCCCAAGCCGTAGCTGGAAAACGCTAGTTCCGGGTGGCGTTGGCCCTGGGGCAGCATCATCTGGGGAGAAAAGAGCGCGGTCAATCCTGCGGGGGATATGAGGCTCCGGCCCTCGTACTTGCCTTGGTTCAGGTTGAGCGTCACCCAGTGGGCCATCTCTTCCGCGCTGGAGTTGATGCTGCCGGCCGGACCCGTCGCCCCGATCTCGAGAAACTCCACCCTCTCTACCTGGTCCTCCCGCTTGCCGTAAGGAAGAGCGTAGTCCTCCGCCGCCTGGGAATCATGTACGCTGAAGTTGCTCTCCGCCATGCCCAACGGCCGGAGAATGCGTTCCTTCACCAGGTCCTCCCAGGTGGAACCGGCCGCTTTGCCGGCCACATAGCCCATGGTGGCGTACATCAAGTTCTGGTATTGCCAGGTGGTGCGGAAATCTCGCCGGGCTTCCAAGTGTTCCAGGCTGTTCACGATATCCTCGCGCGAGAGGGCGGGATTGAACAGCATGATGTCGTACCGGGGTAGGCCCGTCCGGTGGCAACCCATATCCCTCAGGGTGACCCGGGCCGAGGCCCAAGGGTCCTTCAGGCGCAGCTGGGGTAGGTAACGCTGCACGGGCTCATCCCAGTCCAACTTTCCATCCTCCACCAGCATGGCAATGGCGGTAGCGGTGAAAGCTTTGGTGCATGAACCGATGGCCAGCAGCGTGCGCCCGGTCATGGGCAGTCCCCGCTCAAGGTCTCGCCACCCGTACCCTTTGGCCAGCCATACCTTCTCGTCTTTGACCACGGCCACGGCCACACCGGGTACCTTCCAATGTTGGAGCTGATCCTCCACGAAGGCATCCAGGTTGGGTATGGTTGCGCCCGTCGTTTCCCTTTCCATCTCCGTTCCCCCCTCGTATAGCTGAACTGAAGGCCCGGTCCACCGGCTTGAGCCGGTGACTGCCTGCCGGCTCGCCCGGGCGGCAGCGGGCGCGGGTACTCAGCCCGCGCCGGTAATGCGGTTCCCCAGGCGCTCCCGGACATCGCCGGGCGCCTTAAGCACTCCGTAGACCCGCAAGTCCTCAATGGCGGCGCCGGCCAGATCCGCATCTACATCCTGGGCGATGATGGCCAGGCCGACCACGGTGTACCGCCGCCGCTTCCCGGCTTGAACCAGCTCCTCCAGCTCCCTGCGGGTGATAGACGCGATGCCCACCACGGAGCTGTGGGCGTCGACAAACCGCGCCAGGTGGTCCTCGTGAAGTTCCAGCTGTCTCCGCACCGCGCCGCGCACAAAGTCGGTCCGGTTGGCGTAGAAGCCCTGGGCCACCAGGACATCCATCTTTCCCAGATCCACCGGGCTGAGGTTGAACGTGGCTTTCTCCGTCGGCTCCATCCCTTTCCCCTCCCGTCACCTTCCTGTCACCATCTTACGGGAAGTAGGACCTCGCGTCAAGCTGCCTCTTTCATTTTTGGCCACGTGTAAGCAGGATTTTGTGAACGGCGGCGCGAATGCCGCGTCCGGTGCCAGCTGGAACGTCACCACCGCGTCCTGGTTGGACTACCCTAGAGCCCCGGCTGCCTCGGGTTGCGGCCGCCGGCTTTACTGCTACGATCCAACTAGACCGGGAGGTGCGGCGGCCGGACCTGAGTCGTTACGTCCGGGCCGCCATCAACTGTGCACGTGACCATCGTCCCCTACTCACCCGCCCACGCCTCGGGCCTGGCCGCTATGTTCAACGCCAGCGACAAGAGCTGGCCCTGGGGCTTTGGCGGCGGCCTCACCTACACCCCCGAACGGGCCGCCGAGTTCATGGAAGAGAGCAACAGCGTCCTGGACCTGATCGCCCAGGCCGGCGGCGAAGTGGTGGGGCTCTCCCTCATGAGCCCAGACCACCGGCGGCCCGGCACCGCCTTCATCCGCCTCTTGAACGTCAGACCCGACTGGCACGGGAAGGGCATCGGCCGGCGGCTGTTGGTCCAGACCATCAACATGACGGCCGCCCTCGGCTATGCCCGCCTGGACCTGATGACCTGGCCGGCCAACCTTAAGGCCGTGCCCTTGTACAAGAAGACCGGCTTCTTCTGGGTGCCCGACACCCATGTGGACATGCACAACTACCTGCCCCACATCCTCAACCAGGAGTGGGCCCGGGAGTTCTTCCACCGTCACTGCTGGTACCGTCACCTGCAGCGCGATCTCGAGATCGCCCCGGACGACCAGCGCTGGCACGGCATGAAGGTCTGCATCTACCGCTGGCAGGTCCCGGGAGATGAGCTGGAGGTGGTGATTGACGCCGAGTCCGGCGGCATTACCGCCATGGCCTCACCCGGCTTGGGCGTATCCTGCCGGGTGGAAGCCCAGCGCCCGGCTCCCGGCGACCGGGTGGCCGTAACCTGGACGGCCAGGGGCACCACCGCCTCCGACGTCCCCCTGGTGGCCCGGGGCGAGGCCGGGTTGCTCCTCGATTTCGCCGGGCCGGTACCCTCTGGCTGCGAGGCCCGGGCCCAAGTGCAAGTGGCCCGCGAGGTCGCCGCCACCGAGGAAAGGCAACCCGCCCCGGTCCTTAGCAGCCGGCTGGTAGTGGACGGGCAGGCCATCGAGTTGCGCACCGGCCTGAGGGTTACGGCGCCCGCCCGGCTGGAAGTCTGGCCCGCCCGCCGCCTGCAGGTGCAGGTGCCCACGCCGGTGTGGGTGGGGCTGGTCAACCGGCGAGACGAGCCTCTGGTAGGCCGCCTGCACTGGGACTGCCACGGCGCCCGGCCGGCCTCCGGCATCCCGGTGTTGGAAGTGAACCTGGGTTCCTGGGAGCGCCTGGGTACCGAGCTGGTCCTGACCCCGGAGGCGGCGGGCCCGGTGCGCCTGGAGGCCCGGCTGGAGCACCCCGTCGATGGAAGGTTGCTGTGGAGCGAAGCGGCCTCTCTCGGCGTTTGCGCGCCCGACGGCGCCATCGCCTACATCAACCCGCGCACGGCCCACCTGGAGAGCGAGGCCCTCCGGGTGGAAGTGGGGTTAACCGGCCAGTTGACGAAAGTGCACGACGCCGTCACCGGGAAACCCATAGCGTACCTGAGCTGTGACCGCCTCGGTCCTCCCTACTACCCCTCGGAGTTCACCTCCCGCCGGGCCACTGCCCGCGGCGGGCTGGAAGGCAAGCTGGCCGTTCTCTACCTGGAGGCGGCTTCGGGAACCTACCCGGGCCTGATTTTACGCCGGCGGCTGGCACTTCACGGCGCGCACCTGGAACTTAACACCGAGCTGGTGAATGCGGCCGGCACCCCTTACCAGCTGAAGGTGCGCCGGCCGGTGTGGCCCCAGGACATCACGGGCCTGGCCTTGCCCTTGCGGGCGGGCCTGGTTTGCCAGGAGGTGGAATCACCGGCGTTTCCCGCCTGGGAAGGCGATTTCCCGGAGGACGACTGGGCGGAAGCCTGGCTGGCGGTGGAGCACACCGGGGGCGTCTTGGGCCTTTTCTGGGAAGGCCGGCCGGAGGTGGACGCTGGCAGCGTCACCTTCACCGAGACGGTGAACGTCCCCGCCCAGGGGAAGGCCGCCGTCTCCCGGCTCAGGGTGGCAGGCTTGCCGGGGGCTTGGCCGGCGGTACGCCAGCTGTACTGGCAGCGCCGGGGTGAGCAGCCCCGGTCACCCCAGCGCCCGGCCCCGGTACGCCGCGTCCATCTCCATGATGAGCTGGACCAGCCCGCACCACCGGCCCTGGCCCTGGTGGGAGCCCCCGGAGAACGCGTCCTTACCGTGGAAAACCTCCGCCACCAGCAACTGGACGCGCCGGTCCACCTGGAGGTGGGTCTGGGCTGGGAGATAAGTCCCCGGGTCGTGCAGGTGAGCGGTGCATGCTATGACCGGCCCACCCAGGCGGCGGTGCACCTGACTCCCCCCGGCCGCGCTGCCGCCACTTGGCTGCAGGCCCGCGTGGAGCTGCCCGCCCAGTGCGAGACCCACCGCCAAGCGCTGATCCGGCCCGAAGCCCCCGGGCAAGTCTCCATCGAGGGGAACGGCGGACTCTTCACAGTGGACAACGGTCGCCTGCGCCTGGTGGTGGCTCCGGACTGCGCAGGCGGGTTGGTGAGCCTGCGCGCCGCGGGCAACGAGCTACTGCGCTCCAGCTACCCGCAGGCCGGCAGCTACGATTTCATGAAACCTTGGCATGGCGGCCTGCACCCGGTGCTGCGGGATCCTGACGAGTTCGAGTATCCCGGCATGCTGTACCGCAACGCCGGGCCGGGCAGCCCTTGCACGGTCGCCACCGGCTTCCGCTGGCAGGGCGTGGAGGTGGGAGGGAGAGTGAGCCGCCGCGAATTGCGCGGCCTGGAATGGCGTTGCCGCTATCTCACGCTGCCCGCCAGCAACCTGGTGGCCATCGCCTACCGGGTGCACAATCCCACCGGCGCGCCGTTCATCCTTGACGACATGGGGCTCATGGCCTTCTGGGACCTGCCGGAGGCCACCGTGGTGCTGCCGGACGGCCGCCGGAGATGCGCCGGCCAACAACGCAGCGAGTTTTACGCCACCGGCTGGCTGCGCCTGGAACACCCCACCTGTTGCGTGGTGCTGGCCGGTACCGGCAGCTACGAGCTGGCCGACAACCCCGGGGCCGGGCTCTACCTGGACTGGTCCGAGCGGAAGGTGGTACCGCCTGGGAGCAGCCTGGAACAGGTTTGGTACCTGGCAGTGGCCGGCGACCCGGACCAGGCCGGTGCGTACACCGCCCTGGCCGGGCTAGGCCGGCTCTTTTGAAGGCGCGCTAA